>JALTKP010000293.1 GCA_027078075.1 Gammaproteobacteria bacterium
CCCAACAATCGGCTAACTCGTTAGCTGGTGCTGGCACAAAGGTCGCTTCATCGGGGCGGTGACCACCAACCCAAACCTGATTCCTGCGAAATTCACCCGGACTACGATTAAGACCACGGCCTGAAGTAATTAATGCTTGATGTAATTCTGTGAGCAGACGAAAGCTTATTGGATGCCCTTCACGGATACGTTCAATACCCAAATTAAGTGCACTGACATAACAAGAAACTTCTTGTACATCATCCATCGGTACACCAGGTACCCCCTCCATCTCGTAGAGCATTAAATCACTCAATGAGGATTGAGTACCCTCAATTTGCGATGACATGACGGCTTCTTTGCGAACATAGCTGTATAGGAACAAATGCGCATCTGGTAATAATGTACTGATAGAATCCAGTCGCCCCAATGCCAGCATTGCCTGATTAATGCGCCCTTGGAGCTTACTATCAATTTCCAATGGCGGATGTGGCGGTAATGGCGCAGGCACAAATGCTTCACAAGCAATTCCGCCTGCAATAGCTGGTGTGTAGCGTCCTGTTGTTCCCCTATCCATCGTTCTTTTTATATATCCCGTAGCTAACTTAAAATAATTCTCGTTATTATTTTATATTAGCACTTAACTTAAAATAAGAAAGCTGTTATTTTAACTTAATTAAGGATAAACGCTCATATCGATATTTTTCACTTATTTCGACACGTTATTAGCATATGTCGATGGCTTCGACATAGCAGATAATCTTAACTGGTATCTAGGCATGTAGGCTGTAAATTGTAGGATCAAGACTAATTTCACGATTAAGCTTAGAAAGTAAAACTGATTGGCTAGCCGTTTCACCTAACTTGATGCCTGATCTAGCAACAAGATCTTGTGCAAGCGCTTCTGCAAGTTGTCGAAGCTTAATTAAGGTGGTATTTGGATCTCCAGAAAAAGCACTCTCAGCGGCAGAACCCAGCTGATAAAAAACTGGGTCATGTTCCTTTAGAAAATCAAAATTGCTGTTTAGTGCTTCCATAGCTGATTCTTATTTTATTTATGACAATCTACTACATAGAGCCCTATTAAAACAGAAAATGGTGTCCCCGACAGGATTCGAACCTGTAACCTACGCCTTAGGAGGGCATCGCGCTATCCAGTTGTGCCACGGAGACTTAATTATTATAGCTTTTGGACTAAATTTTCAGCTTTAAGGTAAGTATAACGTTTCAGCATTCTTAAATCTTTATGTCCGATTAGAATGGTTTCGCTCTATCCAGCTGAGCTACGGAGGCAAACAGGTATAGTAAGCGATGTGCTGCTCACTGAAAAGCCCAGTGGTTAAATTTAAATAGTATTCGAGAAATATTTTGGTGAACTGTCTCTTACCCAATTTCTAAGCAACTCTTCAGCATCTTTGACACTAATTGGCTTACTGAAGAAAAAACCCTGAACATATTCACATTGCTTTGATTGTAATAACATCAATTGCTCGGCATCTTCTACACCTTCTGCAACAACGGTAAGACCAAGACTATGCGCCATTGATATGATCGCACTAACAATATTAGCATCACCATCATTAATGGCGATTTCGCTAACAAAAGAACGATCAATTTTAAGAGTATTAATTGGGAATTTTTGTAAATAACTGAGTGATGAGTAGCCAGTACCAAAGTCATCAATCGCAATCGCCACTCCCATACTACTTAATTTAGATAATGTTGTCGTTGCCTCTTCAGCATTGCGCATAATCGTGCTTTCAGTTAATTCCAGTTCAAGATAATTAGCAGGCAATCCCGTTTCATCCAGTATATTCTTTACCACAGATGGGATGTTTTCATCTTCAAATTGAATAGGCGATAAATTGACCGCAATCGAAACATCACCAAAACCTTGTTTATGCCACAACATACATGTTTGACATGCCTTTCGTAGAACCCATCGTCCTACTTGCTCAATCATCCTGGTCTCTTCAAGTAAAGGAATAAATTCTACTGGAGAGACAATACCCAATTCGGGATGGGCCCAGCGCAATAACGCTTCAAACCCAATAATCTGATGTGTTACTAAATCAATTTGTGGTTGGTATAAGAGAAAGAACTCTTCTCGCTCTAATGCTTTACGTAACGATGACTCCAAATTCAACCGGTATAGCGATTGTGAATTCATTTTTGATTCATAGAAACGATAGTTATTACTACCACTTTCTTTTGCATGATGAATCGCAACATCTGCATTTTGTACTAACAATTCAGGCTGCTCACCATCACCAGGATAAATACTTATCCCGATGCTTGATGTAATAAATAGTTCGTGATCATCTATATAATAAGCTTGCGATAATGAGCCAATAATTTTTTCTATTATTTTAGGAATATCTTCGGTTTGTTGCACATCTTCTAGAATAATGGCGAATTCATCATCGCCAAGTCTTGCTACTGTATCACCATCACGTGTGCTTGCTAGCAATCGACCACCCACTGCTTGTAACATGTGATCGCCGCAATCAAAACCCAAGGTTTCGTTGATGTTTTTAAACCGATCCATATCAACAAGTAATACAGCAAGAATATTTCCGCTACGCCGTGCACGTGGTATTGCTTGTTCTAACCGGTCATTAA
>JALTKP010000294.1 GCA_027078075.1 Gammaproteobacteria bacterium
CGAACACACAGGCGTGTACGGTTGATCTGGGTTTACCAGGAGTTTTACCTGTATTGAACCATGAAGCCGTGCAGATGGCGGTTAAGTTCGGTGTAGCGACTAATTCGCATGTCGCGCCGCGTTCAATCTTTGCACGCAAGAATTATTTCTACCCAGATTTACCCAAAGGCTATCAAATTAGTCAGATGGACTTGCCGATTGTGGGCGAGGGTAGTCTGGATATTCGCCTTGAAGATGGCACCGTGAAAACGGTCGGCATTACGCGTGCTCATTTGGAAGAAGATGCCGGTAAATCGCTGCATGAAGATTTTCAAGGAATGACAGGTATTGATTTAAACCGTGCCGGTACCCCTTTATTGGAAATTGTTTCTGAGCCTGACATGCGGTCAGCCAAAGAAGCCGTTGCCTACATGAAAAAGATTCACTCCATTGTCACCTATATCGATATCTGTGACGGCAATATGCAGGAAGGTTCATTCCGTTGTGATGCTAACGTTTCTGTACGTCCTAAAGGACAAGAAGAGTTGGGTACACGCTCTGAACTAAAGAACCTCAATTCATTCCGTTTTGTAGAACGCGCGATTAATCTGGAAGTTCAACGTCAAATTGAAGTTATTGAAGATGGCGGTAAGGTTGTTCAGGAAACGCGCCTTTATGATGCCGATAAAAATGAAACGCGTTCGATGCGCAGTAAAGAGGAAGCTAATGATTACCGTTACTTCCCTGATCCCGATTTATTGCCAGTAGAAGTTGATCAGGCAACCATTGATGCGGTACGAGCGACATTGCCAGAATTACCGGATGCCAAGCAGCAGCGCTTTATCAGCGAATTTTCGTTATCGGAATACGATGCCGAAGTGCTAACGTCAACACGTCAGATGGCTAATTATTTTGAAGCAGTTGTTAAGGCCTCTGGTGGAGAAGCTAAGTTAAGCGCTAACTGGGTGAGCGGTGATTTAACGGGTAACTTAAATAAAGATGGCAAAGAAATTGATGAAAGCCCAGTCTCAGCAGAGATGCTCGGTGGCATGATTAAGCGAATTGCCGATAACACTATCTCAGGAAAAATTGCCAAACAAGTTTTTGAAGCGATGTGGCAAGGTGAAGGTGATGCAGATAGCGTTATTGAAAGCAAAGGCCTGAAACAAGTAACTGACTCTGGTGCGATTGAAAAAATCGTCGATGAAATTATTGCCAATAATACCGATCAAGTTGAACAGTATCGCTCAGGTAAAGAAAAAGTATTTGGTTTCTTTGTTGGCCAAGTAATGAAAGCAAGTCAAGGCAAGGCAAACCCCGCGCAAGTGAATCAGATGTTAAAAGATAAGCTTAAGGGATAAATCTTTATTTATCATCGTTATGTTGATGAACAACAACTTTATTTCGCCCTGTTTGCTTTGCGGCATAAAGAGCATTGTCAGAGTGAAGTAATAAATTGTTTAACGATTGTTCTTTGTCATCAGTTGGGTACTCCACACAGATGCCACAGCTGATAGTCATGCGTATGTGAACATTGCGATATTGAACTGGCGTTTGCTCTGTTGCTTTACGTATTTTTTCTGCAACGGCTTGAACACCTTTAACAGTCTCACCTAAAGTAAGCATTAAAAATTCTTCCCCTCCGAGACGAAATAGATAATCGTTCGTTCGCGAGTGGCTTCTTAAAAGCGCAGAGAATTCAACCAAACATTGATCACCAGCAAGGTGCCCGTGTTCATCATTAATGTTTTTAAAGTGATCAATATCTATAATAATAGCCGCAAGTGGTGCGTTATCACGTTGTGCTTGAGCTTGTAATTTAGGAAAAACTTCAAGTAGGTGGCGGCGATTATATAGCCGCGTTAATGTATCTGTAATGGCAAGTATTTCTAATTCAGAATGCGCTTTAGATATAAGAGTTTGTTTTTCTTGTAAGCTACGAATCATGTCAGAGAAATTATTGCTCAGGAAATCGATTTCATTTCGTGGTGTAACTTTAGTTAGCGAGGGTAGCTTGCCATCAGCAACTTCATTAGTAATAGCTAACAATTGTTTAATGGGTTTATCAAAGTCGCGTAAAAAAACAAGGCCTAGTAATAGAATACCAAGAATCCCAAATGTTATAATGAAAATTAATAGTTTTCGGAATTGTTTGATATTATTTAACAATCTACTTTCTGACACACCAAAATAAAAACCAATATGGTTATTTAGGGAAGCATCTATTTCTATTTTTGTCACAATAAAATCATCATTCATTACCGAAATATTTTTTGCATGAGGTGTCATGGGTTTTTCTATGAGAGAAGGGATGGTGCTTAAAGCAATAATACTGTCGCTAGTAATAAATACATGTCCTTTGCTAATATTTTCTAGTTCTCTTAACTTATCCATGTCATAAGTACGAGATAAGATGACATAGCCCAGGAGTTTTTTTAAATAATAAATAGGCGAGCAAGCGACGAGTTCAACACCGTTTTTAGTATGTACATATTGTAGTTTTATATCGTCCTTAGCGTTTAAATTTTGAGTGTCAATAATTGTATTGTTGGTGTTGCCACTTATGATTTCACCCTTTGTATTTATTAGAACTCGGTTGTCTATCGGTAGCCA
>JALTKP010000295.1 GCA_027078075.1 Gammaproteobacteria bacterium
TGTCGGTGATACCGAGCAGGCATTGCAGTTTTACCGTGATTTACTGGGTTTAGTGGTGGTGAGTAGTCGTCCTGAGCTTGGCTATCCCGGCGCATGGCTGGATGTAGGCTCAGGGCAGCAAATACACCTGTTAGAGTTAGATAATCCTGATTCAGTGAGCGATCGACCAGAACATGGCGGTCGTGACCGACATACCGCATTCCATGTTAAGTCTTTAAATTTATTAATAAAAATCCTCGATGAGAATAATATTAGCTATACGTTGAGTCAATCAGGCCGAAAAGCGCTGTTCTGTCGCGATCCTGATGGCAATGCGCTTGAATTTATTGAGCAAAAAACTTGATATTTGATCAATATGGTCGACTATATAAACAATAACTTGGATTTTTGCTGACATGTGCTGGAAATGAGGCTGGCATGTGTGTTTTAGCTTATTTGAGTTGGGGGATTTGTATTTAAACGAAAAGATATGAGGTCTGATTGTGCCTAAAACCTTGCGTATCCTGTACGTTGAAGATTCTGAGGATGATGCAGAACTGCTATTGCGTGAATTGCGTAAGGGTGGCTTTGCACCAGAGCATTGTCGTGTCGACAATGAGGCGGATATGCGTGAAGCATTAACGGGCACAAGTTGGGATATCATTGTCTCTGATTACTCCATGCCTAATTTTGATGGTATTAGCGCACTTAATGTTTTAAAGCGTCATGGTACCGATATTCCTTTTATTATTGTCTCAGCCAATATTGGTGAAGAAATTGCTGTGATGGCAATGAAAGCCGGCGCCCACGATTACATTATGAAAGACAAGTTAGCCCGACTTGTTCCAGCTATTGAACGCGAACTAAAAGAAGCAAACATTCGTCATCAGCACAAGAATTCTGAAAGTGAAATGCGCAAATTAACCGGCGCAATAGAACAAACAACTGATTCGGTCATGATTTGTAATGCCCAGGGTATTATTGAATATGTTAACTCAGGGTTTGTTCGTATGACGGGTTATAGCAAAGATGATGCACTGGGTAACAATTCACGTTTATTACGATCCGGGCGGCATGATGATAGCTTTTATGGTGTTATGTGGGACACGATTTCTTTAGGTGATGCTTTTCAGGATGTTTTTATCAATAAACGTAAAGACGGCTCACTTTATTATGAAGAGAAGTCCATTACACCGCTAAAGAATGAACGTGGTGTGGTTGAACACTTTATTTCCACAGGTAAAGATATTACTGAACAGATGCAAACGCGTGAACGTCTGCATCATTTATCACAACATGATTTGTTAACAGGTTTGCCTAATCGAATGTTGTTTAATGATCGTTTAGAACAGGCGATACCTCGAACTCGTCGCAACGGGGGAATCCTTGCTGTTCTACTGGTTGATATGGATCGATTTAAAAACATTAATGAAACGCTCGGTTTTGACTGTGGCGATCATATGTTACAGGCGGTGGGTGGGCGATTATTATCGAGTACACGTGATGGTGATACGGTAGCAAGACTCGGTGATGATGAATTCGCGGTTATTCTTGAGGATGTTCAACAAACGGAAGATATTCCCAAGGTGATTGAAAAAATAATTGGTTCATTATCACAAGCCTACTATATCGATGATCATGAGTTATTTATTACATCTAGCATTGGTGTGAGTATTTATCCTGGTGATGGAGAACAGCCAGAAACGCTTGTGCAAAATGCTGATGTGGCGATTCATCATGCTAAAGAAAGCGGCAGTAATAATTACCGTTTTTATGAATCAAAAATGAATTCGCAGTCCTTGTATCGACTCAATTTGGAGTCGTCACTACGCAAAGCATTAGAGCGAGAAGAGTTTTTCCTTTTATACCAACCTCAAATTGATTTAGTAACGCATCAAATTATTGGCTTTGAAGCATTATTACGTTGGGCGCATCCTGAGTTAGGTATTGTTTCTCCGGTTGAGTTTATACCACTACTGGAAGAAACCGGCATGATTGAACAAGTGGGTCGTTGGGTTTTACGTAAAGCCTGCCAAACTTGTATGTTATGGCATAAACAAGGTTTTGGTGAAGTTTCAATGGCGGTGAACCTTTCGCCGGTTCAATTTAAAGATGAACATATTGCTAGCGTAATAAAGAGTATATTGGATGAAACAGGCTTGCCTTCTAACTATCTGGAGCTGGAATTAACAGAAAGTACTATTATGCGTAACGCAGCAGAAGCGGCAACGACTTTATCGCAACTGAGTAATATGGGTGTTGCAATTGCGATTGATGATTTTGGTACAGGCTATTCATCGTTGAGTTACTTGCAGAAATTCCCGATTAATACACTTAAAATTGATCGCTCTTTCGTGAGTGAAATAGCGACCAATGATGGTGATGTAAATATCGTTAGTGCTATTATTTCAATGGCGCATAGCCTTGGTTTAACCGTAGTCGCAGAAGGTGTTGAAGATGCCGATCAGTTGATGTTGCTTCAATCCAAGCAATGTGAATACGTGCAAGGTTTCTTTTTCAGTAAGCCGATTAGCATCAAAGATGCTGATGAATTGCTTAAAAATTGGACAAAAGATATTTCGCCTAAATATTTCGCTCATTC
>JALTKP010000296.1 GCA_027078075.1 Gammaproteobacteria bacterium
TAATAAAATAAAACGCTTCATTTACTCACCATCAATTAATATACATCCGTTCATTTTATAATACATACTCGTGAAACTAAACTGCCAGATGATATTACTATCATCTGGCAGTTTCACAATCGAACGACTTTAACAGGCTTATTGTATATTCAATATAGCCCGTGCAAAAGAGGTTCTACCCGATGCATCAACTGCATTTGCAGTAACCTCGACTCCCGTAGTGGGCAACTGCACATTATTTGTCAAACTATCAATGGCAATCACATCGCCATCAATAACATTTGTTATGGGAGTTGCTGAACTATTAATAACAGTCGGTGCCGGGTCGCAAATATCAGTAGCAGTAAGACTTATCTGAACATTTCCACTGGATGTTGTCACACTATTGCCAAATTCATCGATAAAAGCAATCGTTAAATCAGGTGCAGTTGTATCATTTATTGTGAGAGTCATTGTAGCAGTATCTGTCAGACCCGTTGTCGTTACACCCGTTGCACTTACAGTATGAACGCCCAGTGGTATAAACTGACTAATGCTTACCCCCTGCGCAATCAAAGATCCATCCAGCTCCCAGTCAACTCTGTCAACAATAGCCGTACCTGTTAGCGTTGTTGTGGCATCTAGCGCAACAATTGTTCCACCTGGCTGATTACATTCCTGTGTATTACCACCTGGTGCATTGATTACGACACTGATACTGGATGGGGGTGACTGGAGATCAACTTTAATATTAGCACCATCTAATGTGCCGCCTATTAGTGTATTACCGGGAATTTTAATATTACTGTATGTTGTTCCATCAGCACTAATAGACCAGGCGATATATGCCTGATATTCATTAGAGTTTGTTGATATAACCAGATACACGCCTGTTGCACCTGAAGGAATGGTAGCTGTTCTTGTTACAACTTCCCCCGTACTCTTAACATAGGTCCGTGTATAAGTGCCCGGCTGCAGCAATTCTGCCGTGGCAGTAGCTAATACTCCATATATTTTAAAGTCCCCCATGGTAAAGGTATTACCAACCACATCAATATTGGCAGAAACAGCAGAACTACTACCAAAATAGTAATTAGGGCTTTTAATAGCAAAAGTACCATTTAACTCAGTTGCCTGAGCATAAAACGATATAAACATCAATATAAAAGTAAAGGCTATTTTTTTCATTTTGCATCCTCTCCGGGGTGGGGCCTGTAAAAAGTCACAAGCTTTTAACGCACAATCCTACACGCATTTTGACGCTACCATAACCTGCAATATATATCTACTATATACCCTGAATATATGGGTACTATCTATTGTTAGTAAGCCTTTAATAAAGGAAGAATTAATTATAGTATTGAACACCGCTTATTTTTGTAACTCAAGTCTCTTAACATCACCAACGACTGTTTTTAACACAACCGGATTCAAAGTACTTATTTTCAATTAACTGAAAACACATATACAGCATAAAGATATGAACCAGATAAATATACAAAACATACTTCAGCAGGCACTTAACCACATCAACCAGAACCAGCTTGATAATGCATATCAACTCTTATTGCAAGCTGATAAGTTAACACCCAATAATATTGAAGTTTATCACCTTCTATCTGTTGTATTCGGCATGTCTGGTGACTATGAGAAAAGCGAGTTCTACTGTAAAAAAGCATTAGAAATAAATAATACTGCTCCCCTTATTTACAATAATATGGGTACAGCTCAAAAATTACAGGGGAAATATGATGATGCAATTAAAACATTTCTAACAGCCATTCGTATAAATAAGGAATACCTTGACCCTTATATAAACCTGTCAAATCTTTATATTGAGATTGAAAAAATAAAAGAAGCCGAAACACTCATTAATACAGCTATGCACATCGACTCCAGCAACCTGGCCCTAAATCTGGCGCTGGGAAATTTGCGCCTAAAGCAGGAAGAATACGATAAGGCCATAGAGATATATGAGAATATTGTTGATTCCCAGCCTCAAAATACAGATGCATTAATCAACCTTGGCCAAATACATGAACACCTGGGTGATACCAGCAAAGCCCTGCAATACTACCAAAATATTTTGGATATTATCCCAGGCTATGAGCCCAGTATTCTGGGTATTGCCAGTATTCTGGAAAAACAGTCGAAGTTTAAGGAGGCACTTGAAACGGTTTCGCCTTTTATTGAACCATCACAAAATATAAGACTGCATATTATTGCTGCACGAATCTATTCACGACTGGGCGACTATAAAAAATCTGAACAAATTCTGCTTAACGCAAAAAACATGCACGCCATTGACCAATATAAACAGGAATTGCTATATGAGCTGGGTAATGTGCTGGATAAACAACAGAAATATGATGAAGCATTTTCCGCTTATCAACAGGCCAATGAGATTAATAAAGAGACATTCGATCGCAAAGTTATTACGAGATCATTTGATAGCCTTATTCAAACCTATAAGAAGGACAGTTTTACTCAGCTGGCATCATCAGATAATGAAGATAACACACCAGTGTTTATTGTTGGCATGCCCCGTTCAGGTACCAGCCTGGTTGAACAGATTTTAG
>JALTKP010000297.1 GCA_027078075.1 Gammaproteobacteria bacterium
GTTATTCTCCACAACCCTGCTAGTACGAGGGACGCTGCAGCGAGATCATCTCGCCAGGCTCGCACTAGTAGTTCTAGAACAACCGCGCCCACCGACTTTGAACCTAAAGTGAGGTAGACATGAACGCCGTTATTGATCCAAATTTTACTGACTACAAAGTAGCCGATATTTCTTTAGCCGAATGGGGCCACAAAGAAATTGCTATTGCCGAAACTGAAATGCCTGGCCTAATGGCTTTGCGCGAAGAATTTGGCAAAGAACAACCGCTTGCTGGCTGCCGCATCATGGGCAGTATCCACATGACTATTCAAACCGCTGTGCTGATTGAAACACTGATCGCGCTCGGTGCTGAAGTTCGTTGGGTGTCTTGTAATATTTTCTCTACGCAAGACCATGCCGCCGCCGCTATTGCTGCACAAGGTATTCCGGTATTTGCGTGGAAAGGCGAAACCATCGAAGAATATTGGTGGTGTACTGAACAAGCTTTAATCTGGCCTGATGGCAAATTACCTAATATGATTCTGGATGATGGTGGTGATGCTACCCTTCTCGTTCATAAAGGTGTTGAGTTTGAAAAAGCCGGTGCAATCCCTGCGACTAAAAATGACGACAACGAAGAATACAAAGCGATTCTTGATGTATTACGTCGCACTATTTCTGACGGTTCTACGCATTGGCAAGATACCGCTGCTAGTGTTAAAGGCGTTACTGAAGAAACGACTACCGGTGTACATCGCCTATACGAAATGCAAGAAAAAGGTGAACTACTTTTCCCTGCAATGAACGTAAACGATTCTGCCACTAAATCTAAGTTTGATAACTTATATGGTTGTCGCGAATCATTAATCGATTCAATCAAACGTGCTACCGACGTCATGATTGCCGGTAAAATTGCTGTTGTTCTTGGTTACGGTGATGTTGGTAAAGGCTGTGCACAAGCATTTAAAGGCATGGGCGCAACCGTATGGGTTACTGAAATTGATCCAATTTGTGCGCTACAAGCAGCGATGGAAGGCTACCGTGTTGTTGATATGAATGATGCGTGTTCACAAGGTGATATTTTTGTGACAACCACAGGTAACATGAACGTCATCAATCATGACCACATGGCTAACATGAAGAACGAAGCTATCGTGTCTAACATTGGTCACTTCGATTCTGAAATTGATATTGCATCTCTTGAAAAGTACGAATGGTCTGAAATTAAACCACAGGTTGATCACGTTATCTTCCCTGATGGCAAAAAGATTATTGTCTTGGCGAAAGGTCGCTTAGTAAACTTGGGTTGTGCAACAGGACATCCAAGTTTTGTCATGTCGGCCTCTTTCACTAACCAAGTGATGGCACAAATTGAGTTCTATAAGAATTCAGAAAGTTACAAGAATGAAGTATATATTTTACCAAAAATTCTTGATGAGAAAGTCGCTCGCTTGCACTTACAAAAAGTCGGCGCGCATTTAAGCACGCTTTCTCAAGAACAAGCTGACTACATCAGCGTGCCAGTTGAAGGGCCATTTAAACCGAATCATTACCGTTACTAAACGGAAATGACATAGGCTACCCACGGCAGATGGAGACCATGAAGGTTTCCATCTGCACAGGGCAAACGTGAATAAGTCTTGGGGCACTCCCTCCTGACTTCTCTCGGATGAAAAAAATGACTAATACCAATAATCACTCTTTTAGTTGTGAATTTTTCCCGCCCAAAACGAATAAGGGCAAGGAAAATATTGAAGCAACCTTAGTTGAGCTAAAAAAGCTTAGTCCTGATTATATTTCCTGTACCTATGGTGCCGGTGGTACAACACAGGATGGCACTTTTGATACCGTGCAAACCATCATGCAACACGGCATTAATGCTGCACCGCATATCACTTGTATTGGTTCAACAAAACAAAAAATATCTGGCTTGCTGCAACAATATAAAGATGCGGGTGTTTCTCGTATTGTGGCACTTCGCGGCGATCTTCCTGATGGTATGGACGATCCTGGTGAATTCCAGTTTGCTAATGAACTGGTTGAATATATTCGTGAAAAAACGGCAGATCATTTTACAATTGAAGTTGCTGCTTATCCGGAAAAGCACCCTCAATCTAAGAGTATGCAGGATGAACTCATTCAATTTGCTAAAAAAGCACAAGCCGGTGCCGACGCTGCGATCACACAGTATTTTTATAATGCCGATGCGTGGGTTCGTTTTGTAGATGATTGCCAACGCCTTGATGTAACCATCCCCATTATACCGGGCGTTATGCCAATCACTAACTACACTCAATTAGCCCGTTTCTCGGCCAGTTGTGGCACTGAGATTCCGCGTTGGATCACAACGCGTCTTGAAGGCTATGGTGATGATCTTGATTCTATCCGTGCCTTTGGTTTCGATGTGACCTTGCAACTTTGCGAGCAACTCATTGATGCCGGCGCACCCGGACTTCATTTTTATTCAATGAACCGTGCTGAACCAACTGTTAGGCTCTGGAACGAACTTAATCTTGGATAACAAAACGCTCAAGCAACGCGATCTGTCTGTGCTGTGGCATCCCTGCACGCAGATGAAAGACCATGAGCAGTTACCCATTACCCCCATAAAATCAGGCAAAGGGGTTTGGTTAGAAGATTTTGATGGTAACCGCTACATTGATGCGATCAGCTCGTGGTGGGTGAATATCTTTGGCCACAGTAATCCCCGCATTAACGATGCGCTCAAACAACAACTCGATACGCTTGAGCATGTTATTTTAGCGGGCTTTACGCATGAAACCGTTATCGAGTTATCAGAGCGTTTAGTTGATCTAACACCGAAAACCCTTAAACGCTGCTTCTATGCTGACAACGGTTCATCGGCTGTTGAAGTTGCGCTTAAAATGAGCTTTCACTACTGGTATAACACCGGTAATCGCAACAAAAAGCGTTTTATCAGTTTAACCAATAGCTACCACGGTGAAACACTTGGGGCATTGTCAGTCGGTCAGGTAGAATTATACAAGGACACTTACGGTCCATTGATGCTTGATGTAATTGCGGTTAAATCACCCGACTGTTATCACCGTGAACAAGGTGAATCTTGCCATGATTATTCGGTACGTCTGTTCGCTGAAATGGATGCAACCCTTGAGCGATATGCTGATGAATGTTGTGCCGTAATCATTGAGCCTTTAATACAATGTGCCGGCAATATGCGCATGTACGATCCTATTTATCTCACCATGCTGCGTGATGCCTGCGACCGCCACAACGTGCATCTAATTGCTGATGAAGTTGCAGTAGGCTTTGGTCGTACCGGTAGTTTATTTGCCTGTGAACAAGCCAATATTAGCCCTGATTTTATGTGTTTATCAAAAGGCCTTACAGGTGGTTACTTGCCTCTATCTGTAGCAATGACTACTGATAAAATCTACGAGGCATTTTATGATGACTATGAAAATCTCACCGCCTTTATGCATTCACACAGCTACACCGGCAATGCACTCGGTTGCCGTGCGGCACTTGCCACACTGGATATTTTCAAGTCAGACAATGTTATAGAAGCGAATAAAGAAAAAGCTATTTTCATGCGCCAGTCAGTGGCTGAATTAGAAGATCATCCTCATGTTGCCGAAGTACGCCAACACGGTATGGTTATCGCCATAGAAATGGTTAAAGATAAACAAACCCGCGAAGCCTACGACTGGAAAGAACGGCGTGGCTTAACCGTATACAAACATGGCTTAAAAAATAATGTTTTATTACGCCCACTCGGCAATGTGGTGTACTTCATCCCTCCCTATGTCATTAACAATGATGAAATAGAAATGGTGGCACGCGCGGCAATTGAAGGTATTCATAAAGCCACCAGAGACTGATATGCGAATCTCAAGACTCTATTTAGATACCCCGCTTGCTGAACAACAGATTATTACGCTTAATGGTGAGCGCCTAAATTATATTGCCAATGTACTTCGTCTTAAAGCAGGGACTGAAATTTCAATTTTTAATGGTAAGGGTGGCGAATATAGCGCTACGATTGTTGAAATTAATAAACGCAGTGCCTTGCTCGAGATTAAAACCTTTACTGATAAAAATATTGAATCACCCCTTTCTATCACACTGGCTCAAGGTATTTCTCGTGGTGAGCGAATGGATTTTACCTTACAAAAAGCAACTGAACTTGGCGTTAATAAAATCATTCCCATTTTCAGTAAACGCTGTACCGTTAACTTAAAAGGCGATCGATTAGAAAAACGCCTGCAACACTGGCAAGGTATTGTTAATAGTGCTTGTGAGCAATCAGGACGCAATAATATTCCTCACGTTGAAATAGCTCAAACAATGGATTCTTTTTTAGAAGCTAAAAATAATCCGTGTCAGATATTGCTTGATCCAGAATCTACTCAAACACTTAGTTCACTATCACCGGTACCTGATTCAGTCACTATACTTATTGGCCCGGAGGGGGGCTTTGATGCCAGAGAGCGAGAACAAGCATACACAAAAGGTTATCAAGGTGTTCAATTAGGACCTCGTGTTTTACGCACGGAAACTGCAGCGATTGCAACAATCAGTGCAATGCAGGCACTATGGGGCGACTTTACGTCAAACTAAAACAACGTTATTTCTTTTTCTTAGAAGAGTTTTTACTTTTGTTTTTCTTTTTAGGTTTTGATTTACTTTTACTTGGTGATGAAAAAGCATTTTTCAACATCGCTTCAATCTCATCCATATCAGGAATAATTGCAACATCCCCATCAAATACAACATGACAAGCAATAGCTTTATTGTCATCACCTGTTTCATCAATCGCGCTTAGTGTTGTTGCTGAAACCTGCAACAACCGAGGAATACCCTGCGTAACAATCGCAAAGTAAGGCACACCAGCAGCATCACCTACCGCATTAATAATAGCGATACTAGAACGCTTACTTTGTTCTTCATAACGACTACCAAATATAGTTTCAACACTAATCAAGGGAACAGAAATACCACGCCATGTAATCATTCCCAACAACCACTCAGGTGCACTTTTTCCTATCGCATCTGATAATGCTTCAGGCTTAAAATAAGGAACGATTTCTGCAACTGCCGTATTAGGCAAAATAACGCGCTCTCCATGTAAGGAAAGAACCTGACTTGCAACTTGTCCTGCAGCTTGTGCTTGTGACATGAGCTACATTCCCCCTATTTAGTATTGGTCTTAAAATATTCAACTAATTGACTCGCCAATTGCTCTGGCGAACCGTTAAATCCTACAATACCTGCTCGTCTCGTTGAATCAGGCATACTACTTATTACACAGCTCTCTGCATCCTGAGCCCAAACTCGCCCACCACGCGATGAAATAAGTTGTGAACCACGAACACCATCGTTACCCATACCGCTGAACATGATTGCACTGGTATGCACACCATAACGCATTGAAATATCTGTCATCACAGTATCAATCGATGGCGTATAAATGCTTTTACATTCCATAGGTTTCAAACGAACATAACCCTGTTTGTCCAACGTTATCCGTTCCGCCGTTGGCGCAATCAACACTTCGTTGTGCTTTAATAAGTGACCTTCTTTCGCTGCGATCACTTTCATATTGGTTACTTTGTCTAGCTGTTTTGCAAGCAAAGCAACAAAATTACTACCAATGTGTTGTGCCAAAATAAAGGCAACTGGAAGGTTTGTTTGCACGCTAGAGAGAAAACGTTTCACTGATTGCGGGCCACCAATAGAGGCTCCAATAACCCATACATTTCGAGCAGCAATGCCCGCTGTACTAACTGGCTGTGATTGTTCGATTTTTTCATGACTTATTTCATCTTCGACACGGTGTATTGCTTGCTGTTCTATCTCTTCCAAATATTCAGCTTCAATCATGTAGGCAGCCGACTCTGCTATCTCAGGCTCATTATCGATAATAGTTTCATCGATAGCCGCTTCAATCGTTGCTGTTTCCTGTCTTGGGTAGTCACTAAAGCCCGCTATATTAGCTAACTTTTTAGTTAGCATTCTTCCCCAGTCACTATTTTTTTGAGCGGCTTTCATGCGTGTTGATGACACGTCGTTAAACAAAATGGGGATAGGTGAATCTAATAGCTCATCTAAAAAATCTAAGTCATGTTCGACGTTATCGTCCATGTCGACCAAAAGCACGTCGGTATTTTCATTATCTAGCTGTTGAATAGTTGCGGCACATAAGCGTTGCTCATCAACAACATCCATACCACTTGACTCTAGAAGTAGTTTTAAATTCTGACGCTGCTTATCTGAATCAGAAAGAATCGCTACACGAAGCTGCTGGCTAGTTTCAACGACCGAGGTCATTTCTGCATTACTCATCCAGGATCTCTTTAATATTTTCCAGTAAATCCGCTTCCTGGAACGGCTTACCTAAATACCTATCAACACCAATGTCCATCGCACGCTGACGATGCTTATCACCGGTACGAGAAGTAATCATAATAATCGGAATATTTTTTAACACATCATCATTACGAATATGTGTTGCCAATTCGTAACCATCCATACGCGGCATTTCAATATCAAGCAAGAAGATATCCGGTATTTGTTCTTGCAATACAGCTACGGCATCAACACCGTCTTTTGCCGTAATGACCTGCATATTATTTCTTTCCAACAGCCTTGTTGTAACCTTACGCACAGTAATAGAGTCATCGACCACCATGACCGTTGTCGGTCCTTTCTCAATGACTTGATCAACCACATCAATATTTTCACTGTCATCAGACTGCAGAATAGATTTAGCAACATCCATATAAACCAAAGCACCTACATCGAGAATAAGTGCCACACTACCATCACTCAGAATCGTTGCGCCAGAAATAGCTCGTACAGTACTAATTTGTGGTCCTACCGATTTAACAACAATTTCTCGACTACCCATCAAGGCTTCGACTTGAAGCGCAATACGATGATCACCTGCACGTGCGAGTAACACAGGCAGCTTACCACCAGGACCTGGTAAAATAGGTTGATTCAAATTCAACTGCGTACCGAGGTGCATAAATCGGTACGAGTTACCACCATATTGGTAACGAGGTTCATTGCTATTATAGAAACTTTCTAGTTCTTCGTGTGATGCTCGTACCACACCATCAATAGACGACAATGGAATCGCATAAATATCTTCACCTACGTGTACTAATAAAGCTTTATTGACAGAAAGTGTTAATGGTAATCGAACCGTAAACTTAGTACCTTTACCAGATACTGTATCTATTTGTAAGCTACCACCGAGTTGTTTAACTTCACTATTCACAACATCCATACCAACGCCGCGACCTGATAACTGAGTCACTTTATCTGCAGTACTAAATCCTGATTCTAGAATAAAACGCAGTACTTCTTTATCTGTAAAATCAGAATCTGATTTCATTAAGCCACGTTCACACGCTTTCTCTCGAATAGCATCGAGGTTAATACCTTTACCATCATCGCTAATACGAATAACAACTTCAGTACCTTCTCGTTTGATATCGATCAGTATTGTGCCGGTCTTTTTCTTGTCCGTTTTTTTACGTTCAGCTCGTGTTTCAAGGCCATGGTCAACAGAGTTACGTAGCATGTGTTCAATCGCCGGTAAAACACGATCTAATACACTGCGATCCATTTCATCATTTTCACCAATGATGATCAGCTCAACGTCCTTATCCACTTCACTACTAGTCTGGCGAATCAACCTGCGTAAACGTGGTGAATGTGTACTAAATGGAATCATGCGAGTACGCATGAGCCCTTCTTGTAATTCAGTACTAATCCGAGACTGTTGTAAAAGCAACGTTTCTGCTTCACTAGTCTGGTTTTCGAGCAAGCCTTGAATACTGTTTAAATCATTCAGTGACTCAAGCAATGAGCGCGATAACTGCTGCATATTAGAGAATCGGTCCATTTCTAATGGATCGAAATCTTCACTTGTATCACCCGCACCTTCAAAGCGATACATAATCTGTGTTTCTGTTTCAATTTCGAAACGACGTAGCTGTTCGCGAACACGACTAATGGTTGATTCCATTTCCGTCAAGTTATAAGCAAAAGCACCTACTTGCTGATCAATACGTGAGCGGTAAATACTAACTTCACCGGCATAATTAACAAGGTCATCCAACAAGTCTGCACGTACACGAATCTGCTCATGTTGTAGGCGACCTGCTGGTTTTTGTTCCTGTTCCGGCACTGCCTCAAGTGCTTGAGCAGGAATTTCCGGCATGATGACAACTTCTTCTTCAAGCTGTTCAACTTCTGCAACGGGGAATTCAGCAACAATATCAACTGGCGGCTCATCATTTGCTGCGACTTCAACTGGCTCAGCGGGTTCAGCTACTTCCTCAATTTCTGGTTCTGTAACAACCTCAATGACTTCCTCTACTTCAGTCTTGGTTACAGTGTCCGATTCCTCTAATTTATCTTCAGCTTCTTCAACACCTTCAGTAAGCTTGTCGAGTTGTGCGATAAGATCTTTCTTCGCATCAACCGTTTGTTTGGCTCGAACTTGATCTAACATACCAACAAGTTGATCATGTGCCTGCTGAACCAGATCAAATAACTTACTGGAAATTTCAGTGCGGCCTTCATCAATGGCAATAATCATTGTTTCAAGGCTGTGACTCAAATCACCCATTGGCTCAATACCAGCCATGCGTGCGCCACCTTTAAGCGTATGTATTTCACGCTGCAACTGCCCAACCATCTCTTTATTATCTTGATGGTTTATCCAGTTTTGTAATGTCACTTCACTGGTATCAAGTATTTCAACAGCTTCTTCGATAAAGATTTCAAGAAGCTCATCATCAAAGCTATCATCATCTTTTGATTCAATAGATTGTATTGGCGCTTCAATAATCCCACCAGGAGCGGGGGTCATTGTTGGTGTTACTGACAACTCTGAGGCTTCAACTTCTTGCTGATAAAGCGTATCGATCTTTTTCAATAATGGTTTCTTATAATCGTCTGTCGCGGTTTTATCAGCAAGCTGATCAACACGCTTTTTGATTTCTGCTGAGAACTCCTGAATTAATTCAATTATTTCTTCTTCTACACAAGCATTGTTTACATTTAATAGCTTGGTATATTTTTCCATTAAGCTACTGACTTCTGCTATGTCAGTAATACCCGCCATGTGCGAACTACCATGCAATGTGTGTATAGCACGAATAAGGTCATCGTTAATTCGACAATTTTCTTGCTGACCAATACATTGTTCTATAAATGAGCGGATATCATCTAAATGACGATTAGATTCCTTAGTAAAAATTTCTAGTAAGACAGGATCTATTCCTGTTGGCTCATTTGTTTTTTCCGGTTCTGCTTTGTTTACTATCTTCGTAACAGCAATACTTTCTTTACTTGCGATAACTGAAGGACCATCTTCTTTACTTGGTACTTCCATGTCACCTGATTCAATACGAGATAAACCACCACCTTTACTTATCTGGTGGCTTTCTTCCTGTAAGGCATCAAAATCAACATCATCAAATGGCTCACCTTTAAATTGTGCGATCACATGAGGCAATGCATCTAATGCTCTTTCAATTAAGCTAATTACTTCTGGACCAAGTGGGATCGTATGGTCAATTACTCTATTCAGTGTATTTTCAAATGCCCATGCAAATTCACCAATTTCTGTCGCACCCACCATACGACCACTACCTTTTAAGGTATGGAATGAACGGCGAACAACGGAAAGGGATTCTTCATCATCAGGATTGGCTTTCCACTTAGGGAAATGAATAGATAAGCTTTCCATTTCTTCTTCAGCTTCTTCGAAAAAGATATCTAAAATTTCATCATCAATATCATTTTCATCGTCATCACGGACCGCAGCGGCACTACTAAGCACCTGCTTGACTGGCGTGTCTGCAACTTCAATTACTGGTTCTTGTTGTACGGTATCTTGTATTTCTAGAACTTTTTCATCTGAATCAACGGGTTCATCAACACTCAATACTTCAACGTCTGCATCACTTGCAGTTGATGA
>JALTKP010000298.1 GCA_027078075.1 Gammaproteobacteria bacterium
TAGTTGCAAAACCGATGTCATCATTTCCATTGACATTAGGAAAATGGAAAGCGAATGAAAAACGCTTACCTGTTTCTGTTGCAACTGCCAGTGGTGCAACAGATTATTATTATGGTGATTTTCGTTCGCCAGACAATAAACAGGTTAACCTTTATATCGCTTATTACGATGACCAGAAAAAAGGAATAGCACCTCATTCACCTACACTTTGCATTCCAGGCGATGGTTGGGTTATACAAAGCGATACGCCAATTCCTTTAACTGCGCGTAATGGTAAAACAATTTATGTTAGTCGTCTTAAAATGACAAAAGGCGATCAATCCAGTATTGCCTATTATTGGTTGAAGCAAGGTGACCGTACATTCAGTGCACAATTTAAAGCAAGACTTGATTTAATTCGTTTTGCTATCACACAAAATCGTGCGGATGCCGCATTAGTTAGATTAGTTGCTTTTGTTGATAGTGGCGAAAGTGTTGAAGAAGCAGATAAACGACTTCATGATTTGGCAACCGAGTTACTTGATGTGTTGTCAGACTTTGTGCCCGATTAACAATAAATATTCAAGATGGATGAATACTTAGGTGAAATTATGAAAACATTTAGCATTATTAATACTAAGAAACTTACTTTAAGTTTATTGCTTGCGACTAGCTTGCTTACGCTTTCTGCTTGTTCCTCTCCAGAAGACAAAGCTGAAAGCTATTTTGAAAATGGCATGGAGTTGCTCGAAAAAAATGAATTAGGTAAAGCTAATGTTGAATTCAGAAATGCATTGCAACTGAACCGTAATCTGACCAAAGCCATTTGGGGACAAGCTCTCGTTTCCGAAAAACAAGGTAATCATTTACAGACATTTAAGCTGCTGAATGCTGTGCTTTTGAACGAACCTAATAATGTTGAAGCATTAGTTAAGATAGGGCGCTTATTGTTAGTTGCGGGGCAAATTGATAAAGCGCTAGAAAAAAGTGATGCTGCACTGAAAATAGCACCTGAAGATCTTTCTGTTTTAGCATTTCGTGCTTCGGTACTGTTTAAGCTTAATGATACTGCTGCTGCAGTGAAAATAGCTAAACAAGTTATTGCTAAAGATCCAAATTACGTAGATGCTTTAATCGTTTTAGCCATCGAACGCTTGGCAGCAAAAGATTCTGAAAAAGCCATTGAATACTTAGATCAAGGTCTTAAGAGCAATGATAAGAACATTGTTTTACAACTTATTAAAGTTAAAGCACTTGATAATTTAGCTAAGCTTGATCTAGCTGAAGATGTCTTTAAACGTTTAATTAATTATTATCCTGAAGTGGCTGCTTTTAATTATGCTTTAGCACAATTCTATATGAAGCATGACAGAAAAGAAGAAGCAGAAGCGCAGTTCAAGGCTGTTATTGCAAATAAACCAGATGATCTAGCTGCAAAAGTAAAATTAGTTCAGTTCCTTAATACGGTTAAAGGTGCTGATGCTGCCACAGAACAATTAGTGTCTTTTGTAAAACAATCACCCAATAATTACGACCTTAAATTTGCATTAATGCAATTTTACATTTCCAATAAGAAGACTGATAAAGCAAATGACATTATTAATGGAATCATTACCACGGCATCTGATAATGATATTGTTGTTAAAGCAATGGGGGTTAAAGCCGGATTGTTATTAGCAAAAGGTGATAAAACCGCGGCAGAGAAGGTTGTGACCGATATTCTTGCTAAAGATGACCGTAATGAAAATGCGTTGATCTTAAAATCCAGTATTAACATTGATCGTCAGGACTATGATACAGCTATCTCTGATTTACGAGTTGTATTACGCGACGCACCTAATTCAAGTCGCGCTTTGTTCTTTTTAGCCAAATCACATTTACTGTCTGGTTCACCTGAGCTTGCTGATGAGCAATATTTTAAAGCCTTTAAAGCTAGTCGTTTTAATGCCAGCTATGGTTTAGTTTATGCGCAATTTTTATTAAAACGTAACCAGCCAGCTCGTGCTGAAAAGATACTAAAGAATGTTATTGCAACATCACCAAAGAATGTAGCGGCAATGCGCTTACTAGCAAGAACCAAACTTAATCTAGGTGACTGGATTGGAGCGCAGCAAGTTGCCGACCAACTTAAAGCCATTGGTGATAAGAACAATACCGCAGAACAAATTAAGAGTGCTATTTTAGTTGGCAAGAAAGACTACGATGAAAGTATTGCGCTATTAAAGAAAACTTATCAATCAACCCCAGGTAATATACAGCCTGTCGTTGCCTTGGTTCGCACCTATTTAATATCAGGCAAACCCAAAGAAGCCGCTAGCTTCCTTGATGCTGTGATCAATGCCAGCCCTAATAATATTAGTGCACGAATATTACGTGGCCAGATCTATGTTTCGCAAGGCCAAGTTGATAAAGCCATCGCTAGTTATCTAGAAACCAGTAAATTAGCACCTAAGAATATTGCCGTTAGTTATAATCTTGCGGTTGCCTATATACGCAAAAATGAACTCAACAAAGCAAATGCTGCATTAGATAATGGCTTGGCTGTAGAACCTAAGAACTTTTTACTTCGCCTAACGAAGGCAAGTGTTTATGAGCAATTAAATAAGATTGAAGATGCCATTAAAATATACGAAGCACTATTGGTTGATCGTCCTGACGCAGATATTGTTGCCAATAATCTTTCTAGCTTATTAACTGAAAACCGTAGCGACAAAGAAAGTTTGAATAAAGCCTATACCTTGTCGCAGCGCTTTAAACGGTCAGACATTCCACAATTTAAAGATACCTTTGGTTGGGCGAGTTACCGTGTTGGTAAATACTCTGATGCGAGTTCATTACTAGAAGATGCAGCAGAAGGTTTACCACGTTTACCTATTGTTCAATATCATCTTGGTATGAATTACCTGGCAAAGGAAAACAAACAACAAGCGCGTAAAGCACTTGAGAAAGCGTTAGAGTTGGCTGGTGACAAGCCATTTGAGCAGGCCGATGAAATTCGTGCTGCCTTAGAAAAACTATAGTCATTTAGTCTAAGGCTGAATTAGCATGTATGAAGCTTATTACGGGTTAACGGAGAAGCCTTTCTCTATTCAACCTGATCCTGATTTTCTATTTATGGGTAAGCGACATAGCCTCGCATATGCGATGCTGGAATATGGGATTCAGAATAGGGCGGCTTTCTCCGTTATTTGTGGTGAGATTGGTTCAGGAAAAACCACGCTTGTCCGACATTTATTAAATAACCTTGGTCCTGAGTTTGAAGTTGGCTTAGTTTCTAATACCCATAAGAACACTAATGAACTGCTTGACTGGATTATGTTGGCATTTGATCAACCTTATGATGGTATGTCTTATGTCGCCATGTATGATGCATTCCAGAAATTTTTGATTAAGCGTTATGGTGAAGGTAAGCGTAACGTAGTGATTGTTGATGAGGCGCAGAATATTAGTCCTTTAGCACTTGAGTCACTGCGCATGCTGTCCAATATCAATGCAGACAAAGATCAATTGTTGCAAATTATTCTGGTTGGTCAGCCTCAGTTACGTGATATGTTGCGTCATCCTGATTTAAAACAGTTTATGCAACGTGTTTCGGTTGAATTTTATTTACCGCCAATGGCGCCAACCGAAGTCAAAAAGTACATTTATCACCGTTTGCATGTAGCAGGGCGCTCTGAACCTTTGTTCACTGATGCGGCATGCTCTCGTATTGCTGATGCTAGTGGTGGTATTCCCCGTGCAATTAACACACTTTGTGATACGGCATTGGTCTATGGCTTTTCATCTGATGCCGATGAAGTTGACGTGGATTTGGTTGATGAAGTGATTCAAGATAAAAAAGATTATGGGGTGTTTTCTGATACACCGGCATTATAAGTTTTTGAGATTAAAAACTTAGCTCTTTTCTTGTAAGGTTTTTTCATAGAAGTAATTTGTTGCCGCAACAAACCCCGAGACGCTACCACAATCAAAACGACGTCCTTTAAAACGATACGCCATCACTTTGCCTTGTTTAGCTAGCGTATTCAGTGCATCAGTAATTTGCAATTCACCATTTTTACCTAGTGGGGTGTTGCGAAGCACATCAAAAATATCTGGTGTAAGTATGTAGCGCCCAATAATACCCATGTTAGAAGGGGCGTCTTCAGGTTTTGGTTTTTCAACCATATTTAATACTTTAAAAACACCATCGGCAATCTGTTCACCTTCAATAATGCCGTAACTACTTACGTCTTGTTCTGGCACATCTTCAATCGCGACAATACAGCAATTATGTTCTTCATAGAGCTTTGCCATTTGCGACATGACGCATTCATTGCCGTTGGTACAAAGATCGTCGGCAAGAATTACACCAAAGGCCTCATCACCAATCAGTTTGCCGCCTTCCATGATGGCATCACCTAACCCACGCATTTCAATTTGGCGAGTATAAGCGAAAGAACATTTATCAATTAACCCACGGATGCCATCCAATAACGGTTCTTTGTCAGTGCCTTTAATTTGATGTTCGAGCTCATAACTGGTGTCAAAATGGTCTTCAATCGCACGTTTACCACGACCAGTGATAAATGCCATTTGAGTCATGCCTGCGGCAACGGCTTCTTCTACACCGTATTGGATGAGGGGTTTAGTCAGAATAGGTAGCATTTCTTTCGGCATTGCCTTGGTTGCAGGTAGGAAGCGTGTTCCATAGCCTGCGACTGGAAATAAACATTTGTTGATTGTTGATGACACGCTTTTACCGCCCTTATTCCCTTAACTTATTGAATATATTGTTATTTTAATAGTAACTATTTACACTATGGTGACAATCCATAGATTTCACACTATCAAAGCATTCTAACATGTTGTATTACAATGATATGTAGGCATTTAACCCATGTTTTGTAGGTTCACGTAAGCGAGTACATTGTTAAGATGCAATACCATCCACCGCCGTATTCTAGGCTCGATATTCTTTATGAAGATGAGTCCCTATTAGTGGTCAATAAGCCATCAGGGCTGCTTTCTGTTCCTGGAAGAGGTGAAGATAAGCAGGATTGCATGATCTCACGTGTGCAACTTAGCTACCCAAGTGCATTAATTGTTCATCGGCTTGATATGGCAACATCCGGGATCTTGGTGCTTGCCTTGGATAAAGAGACGCATCGCTTGTTAAGCCAACAGTTTCAGCAGCGGGTTATTGCTAAACAGTATATTGCTGTGGTTTTGGGTAAACCAGAGCCGGAAACGGGTGTTATCGATGCACCAATGATTTGTAATTGGCCTAATAGACCGAAACAAATGATTGATAGGGAACAAGGTAAATCAGCACAAACTGGCTATGAAATTATCGATTATTGTGAGCAAAAGCAGGTTAGTCGCTTATTGCTTAAGCCAGTAACAGGTCGAACCCACCAATTACGCCTACATTGCCAATTTATTGGTCATCCCATTCTTGGCGATACACTTTATGCAGATGAGGAAACACAGTCCAAATCAGAACGTCTATTGTTGCATGCCAGTAATATCTGTTTTGAGCATCCAATCAGTACTGAGTCGCTCAACATCGCATGCAAAGTTCCATTTTAAGCTTTAATTTCTAATTAACCGCACTGTAATTAGGTAAATGTGTGTTTTGATGGTGATTGCATATACTGTAAATAGGGCTTAATCATGCAGAAATTTAACGGTGTCTTTTAATAAATGCTTAATGCAGAAACAACAAAACAACCTTTACTCGCTTCAATTAAGCACTCGCTTATTTATTTATCACTTATTCCTTTTGTTGCCGCTATTTTAGTTGTATGGATCTCATATCATCGTATTAACGACTTTAGAAGTAATCAGATAGATATCTCCACTTCAGTGGTTAATTCAGTTGCGCATGAAACATCACGCGTGGTGGCAGTACAAAATAAATTACTTAATATTTTTGTTGAAAACGAACGTTATTACATAAAAAAATATGTTTCTGAGCCAGACAGTGAGATATTCGAAGAAATCTTAACTAAGAAAATGAAATATTATTTTCCAGATTATTTTACTTTTACGGTTGTTGATGAATTCGGTAATTTAATTGCAGAGGATTATGATGGTTATATCGGTGAAATTTGTTTACGTGATATAAAAGATTATGTAAAAACAGGGCACCAGCATATACAAGTTCATCCTAACCCGTTTATCTATCATGTAGATGTTATTACTAAGATAGATAGAAATAAAAAGGACGGTTATTTCTTCGCCAGCTTTGCAGCAACAAACTTTTCACGTTTATTAAAGCTGTCTAGCCCTATTAATCAAAGCTTAATGCTTATTAACACCGAGAGAAAAGACTTAATCGAAGTTGTTGAAGATGGTGCTCGTGCAATTCTAAAACGAGATAGCTTTATTTTAACAGCCGATGAAAGTAGTCGAATATTATTCTCAAAGCCCGTTCAAGGAACGCATTGGCGATTGGTTAGTATTAGTGATAAAAATGTTTTCTATAACTACAATCACAGCGTAGTTGTGATTGGCATTATCATTGTTTTTATTTTTATATTGAGCAGTGCCTTTATGGCAGTAACTTTATGCCGTGCTGAGAAAATCAGGATTTCATCAGAACAAGCCAAAGAAGAAATGTTTTCACTGTTTAGTCACGAGTTACGTTCGCCTCTAAACTCCATTTATGGTGCAGTGCAGTTACTGGAGTTTAATTGTGATCAATATAGTTTCGACGAAGACACTAAGGTAATAATTTCGGATGCCGTGGCTAATTCAGAACACATGATCTTGCTGATTAATGACTTACTGGATATGCAAAAACTTGAATCTGGAAAGATGAGTTTTCATTTCGAGAAAGTGGAATTAAATACCGTTATCATTGAATCGATTAGTCTAAATGCACGGTTTGCTGATATGCACCATGTCAGTGTGTTATTTGAACCACAACACGACATTACGCTTACACTCGATAAACAACGCTTTTCACAAGTGCTAACAAACTTATTGTCTAATGCGATTAAATACTCACCTGAAAATGAGACGGTTATTGTTAAAACCGCGGTTGAACGGGGGAATGCGGTTATCAGTGTCATCGATCATGGTCCTGGGGTGAATGAGGATATACAAGACACCTTATTTGAGAAATTTGCACAGTCTAAATCGAGTCTAACTAAAAGGGTTGGCGGAACAGGGCTTGGCTTGAGTATCGTCAAAAGCATTGTAGAGGAGCACCGTGGTCATATTCGTTTTAAATCCGTTCCAGGTGAAGGCTCTGAATTTATCGTTAAAATTCCTTTGATTAGCTAATTCATGTTTGAATTTAGGCAAAAAACGGGGTATTGTAGAGAAAAGCTAAGGGGATACTCTAATGTCTAATGTTAACTATATGATTCCAAAGAAAAATCGTCCTGTTTACACCCCAGATTTAGAGGGACTTGAGCTCATGATGGGTGATGTCACTGAAATTCCTTTACTTGGCTGGGTTGCTGCTGGGCAACCTGTTGATATTTCAGAAGATAATGAACATGTCACCGTACCAACAACCATGGTTAAACGTAATAGTTATGCGTTACGTGTGCGCGGACATTCGATGGTTGATGATAATATTCAAGATGGTGACATTATCGTTATTGAGAAACGCGAATCAGCCGCAAACGGTGAGTCTGTTATCGCAATGATTAATGGCGAAACAGTCACTTTAAAGAAATTCTACGTCGAAAAGCAGGGTATTCGCCTTCAACCAGCAAATCCCGATATGGATCCTATCTACCTAAAGAATGAAGAAGTCCAAATTCTCGGTATTGTCACTGGTGTTATTCGTTCTATGGATTCCGAGTAGCCTTTAAAAAAATATTTTTATTGACTTGAAACATTACACCAAAACATTAGCTATACTAATGTTTTAAAGGTGTGATATTGATGGACAATAATATTAATAAAGTCTAAAAATTCTATAACTAGTGACAGTACACACTAGCTAGAATTAACTTGGGATCAAGTTGAGCAAATTCAAAGCAGAATCATTGAACTGTATGCCTTTATCAGAATCTGATATTGATGAATCTGTTCGGCTTGAAAAAGTAAGACTTCTTTATAGCAATATTCCAACTAATATTTTAGCGACTCTAATTGGTGCCGGGTTATTTACCTATACACAATCAAATTACACTGACCATAGTTTATTGATTAATTGGGTTCTATTTTTACTCGCAATAGCGCTGGTAAGGTTAGGGCTCTTTATCGCCTACCAAATTACGCCTAAGCCAAACAAAAGGTTCTGGCAACATACTTTTACTATAACTGTTTTATTAACCGCGACAATTTGGTCAAGTGCAATTTTCTTCTTAATGCCCCACGATAATATTATTAGCCAGGTTATTCTCGCTACAATTATTATGGCCGTGTCTGCAGGTAGCGTTAGTCTGCTTTCTTACTTGCGAATACCAATTATCGGTTTTTTAACCATCTTAATGGTGCCATTAATTGCTAAATTACTAACAATTGAAAATGAATATACTTTTTATATCAGTATTGTTTACAGTGTTTTCTTCATAAGTTTATTGGTCGCATCATTAAAATTCAATCGATATATTACTGAAAATATTGAGCTTAAATATAAGAGCATTAATGATGCAATTAAAATTAATGCGGCCAAAGAACAAACTGAACTAGCAAATACAGCAAAGTCTATCTTTCTTTCCAGCATGAGTCATGAATTACGAACCCCAATGAATGCAATTATGGGCTTCACTCAAATAATGCAAATGGATCAAAAAGATGAACTGTCAGATGAGCAAGCACATAATTTAAAAGAAATTATGTCTGCCAGCCAACATTTGTTATCCCTCATTGACGATATCCTTGATCTCTCAAACCTTGGTTCAGGTGAATTTGATTCATCCCCAACCGACATTGATCTTGATGATATTATTAATGAAGCGATCCCGCTTATTTTTCACTTAATGAAAAAGAAAAATATAGATGTATCTATACATGATGATGTTAAGTATTTAAATGTTCATGCTGACCCAGTTTTATTGAAAAAAGTTTTATTTAATATTTTATGTAACGCGATTGAATACAATTACGAAGGCGGTAATGTTATCGTTACAGCAGAAAAATTTGATGGCAAGGTTAATGTCAGCATCTCAGATACAGGAAAAGGTATAGCTGACAGCGATCTTAAGCATTTATTTAAACCTTTTCATCGATTAGATACAAAGCATAATGTTAGTGGTGTTGGTATTGGTTTATCGCTTTCAAAGAAAATGGTTGAAGTAATGAATGGTACTCTTACAGTTAAAAGTGCCATAGGTGAGGGGAGTCGTTTTACAATAACGCTACCATCGGCTGACGAAAATTAATTTTCATCCTGCACAACAAGAAAGTTGATTAACATCTTTATTAAATGTCTGAGCTGCTAGCTTTAAGCCTTCCACCATTGTTAAATAGGGAAATAGCTGGTCAGCCAAATCCTCTACAGTCATGTTATTGCGTATAGCAAGTGATGCCGTTTGAATGATTTCACCACCTTCATGCGCCAGAACTTGGCAACCAATAATTTCACCTGAGTCTTTATTTGTTACTAATTTAATAAATCCACGCGTATCTATGTTTGCTATTGCACGAGGCACATTCTCAAGCGCTAATGTTCGACTATCCATGTTTATGCCTTTATCAATAGCTTGTTGCTCTGTTAAGCCCACTGTTGCTACTTGTGGATTGGTAAATACAACTGCTGGCATAACAGACAAATCAATCGCCACATCATCTCCTGTCATGTTACGTGCGGCACGTGTTCCTGCTGCTGCGGCAACATAAACAAATTGTGGTTGGCTGGTACAGTCACCCGCAGCGTAGATGTTTTCGATATTCGTGCGCATATGATCATCAATCACAATCGCACCACGAGATTCGGTTTTAATACCCGCGTTATCCAAATCTAATGCCGCTGTATTCGGTGTTCGACCCGTGGCAACGA
>JALTKP010000299.1 GCA_027078075.1 Gammaproteobacteria bacterium
CATCCAAGTACAAGAAGTTTTACGAGTAACTGAGATCGCCCCGGTTCCTGGTGCGCCAGACTATGTCCTTGGAATTATTAATTTGCGTGGTAATGTGGTGACGGTAATTGATACACGTCGCCGTTTTGTGCTCAATGAAAGAGAAATAGATGATAATACGCGTATTGTCATCATCGAGGTCATGGGGCAAATTGTTGGCTTATTAGTTGATGGTGTTGCTGAGGTTGTTTATTTACGTGAATCAGAAGTGGAATCAGCACCAGATGTTGGTAATGATGAAAGCTCGAAATATATTCAGGGTGTGGTTTCAAGGGAAAGTGGTTTATTAATTATGGTTGATGTTAATAAGTTACTTAGCACAGAAGAATGGCAGGATATGGCTGAGTTGTAATTTGCCTATTTGAAACATGGCAGGAATAAGAGACATACAACCTTTACATCCAACTTTTCCTAAGCGTCCAAACGATAAGGTCGATAAACATCGTGATCTTAAAGAACGCGAAAAGAAACAGCCCACTGCAGAAGAGAAAGAGGATGATGATGGGCAACCTCATGTTGATGAGTTTGCTTAGCTAACGAGATTACATTGTGGAAATAGTTATGAATTTTGAACCTACAATATTAATATTCATGGGGATTGCACTCTTTAGTGTTGTTCTTGCTATGGTGCAGGTAATAAAGAACCATAATGATAAAAAACATATTATTAAATTAGAGTCGACAATAAAGGATTTGCATAATGATTTTAATGCTATCTGCAGTGGCTCAGTGGGGTTAGGGAAACGTATTAGTCGTTTAGAATCAAAAACACGCCAGCATGCTGAGCGCCAATTTCGTTTAGAACACAAAGCACCGGATCTACAAAACTATGGCAATGCGGCTCGGTTAGCAAATAAAGGTGCTGATATGGATGAGTTAGTTGATCATTGTGGTTTATCTCGCGGTGAGGCTGAATTAATTTTGTTCCTAAATAACCAGCAACAGGCACAATCAACACATTAAGTATTATCGTGGGTTATTGTTGTTCCATTCCTCTGCTTTGCCACTAACGATGTAGGCAAATGCAATTACTTCAGCAACAGCAACATATAAATTCCTAGGAATTTCTTCACCAATATCAAGTCGTGACAGTAAGTCGGCTAGTTCAGCATCTTCGTGAAGAGGAATATTATTTTCTTTTGCAATTCGGTAGATTTCCTTAGCAACTTCACCCGAGCCTTTAGCTGTTACAGATGGCGCTAAATTTCCATCGTAATGTAAGGCAATAGCTTCATTGATATGCTCCGCATCATGGATAATTTCACCATCAATCGTCGTTCCAGTTTCTTTATTGTTAGTCAAGTTTACGCCTTTGTTTTAACCAGGTTTTTGTCATGTTGGTTACTTAGTTCTGTGTCAATATGCCCTGTGCTAAATGTGAACTTCCCTGGGCTTAAGCCTTGTTTTTGTAAGCCTTGTTGAAGCATGTTTTTATTGTTTTCAAACATTTCCTGCGCAACTTTAGATTCGCTTTTAAAGTCAGTATGAATTTCATTTAACCCTGCGCGAATAACTACCTGTGTTTTGCCAAGTTCATCAAAATCAAAGTTTAGAACTACTCGCCATTGATGTTGTTTATCATTTTCATCGTCTTCAGTTTGCTGGTACTTCTCCCATTCAAAACGAACTCCAATATTTTCAAAATTCTTACCATTAAAAACAGGTAATTCAAGATTAAGAAAGTGTCGAATTGCATCATCACTTGCAACATTGCTGAGTTGATGTTGTTGAATGCGTGCTAAACCTGATTCCATTTGGTTAATCAGATCTACCAGCATGGATGAAAAGACTTGCTGTAATACAGGGCTTTGATTTGTTGCTATTGCAGCTGTAGTTGTTTGATTTGAGTTTGATGATGTAAACAATCGTTGTAAGAGCACGGGTAGTGATGCAATTAAACGATTTGAGCTTTTTGAATGGCTATTGGTTTCAGCTGTAAGCGGTAAAGGCGGCAATAATGGACGGAGTGTCGGTAGTAATTTATCATTTTCTAATGGCGATTTAGCCGTACCTGTTAGCAAGGATGTATAAGCATCAATTTGATTCGATTTGTTACTCGCAGTATTAGTCCCTGTAACATCAGCCGTTAATAAACTGGCATTAGATTTTGAGTTTGCTTGTACTTGTAAAACCGCTTGTGCAAGACGTAAGAAATTAGCTTTTATATTGTTATCTGTTCGAGGTGAATTACCTGAAACAATAGCTTGTCTTAGCTGTGCTTCTAATCTTACACCACTGTCTTGAATTGCTTGACGAAGTCCTTCTGCTTGGGTAACTGTTTTAACTGAAGGCAATGAATTTATGAGTGTTTGTATTGCTGTTTTGAGTTGATTGGCAACATTATTGTTTGCCGTTTCGGTTTTTTTGGCAGCGACGGTATCCACTAATTGTTTAACGACATCAACAATGGGTTGCTGTTTGGGTAATACTGTTCGCCAAGCTCTAGATAGTGTTTCAGCCTGAGTTGCTTGTTGAGTAATACGAAGAATAATTCCTTTACTGGTATCTTCTGCAAGAAGTTTAATAGACTGCCCCGCAGCTAACTGTATTGGTGTATCTGCTTTAACAAGTTGATTGGCAATACGTAATTCAACTTGATTATTAGCAAGAACTTTCTCTACTTTTGCGAAGATAGTTTGTCCTGCTTGTAGTTGTGCTAATAGTTCAGCGGGACGAACTTGTGTAGCAACACTGCTTGAGCTGGTGCTGTTATTGGCTTTTGAGACCTGCTCTGAGGAAGTTGGAATTTCCATAATAAATAAGCTATATCACCTGATAGGGTTAGTATATAGTATATAAAGAATAGTTTTCCCCAATAAGCCGGATTTTGTATGTCAGATTTGAAAGGTGGTAAGTGGTATATGCAGCGTGGCGACAAGGTCGAAGGGCCTTATGCTGCGGGTTTGATTAGTCGCCATATTTTACTGGGTCGTTTGGAAATGAATCACAAGGTAAGTGAAGACGGTCAAAATTGGCAATTAGTTAAAGATGTCCCAAGTCTGATTCCTGATATTCTGGAGGCTGATAAAGACGATCCAGTACAACAAGAGCGGCTTATGGCTGCACGACGTTGGGCAGATGAGCGTTTGGCTTCCGACCGTCGGGGTAACGCTGCCAATGCTCGGGGAGATGAGCGGCGTAATTCGGATCGTCGTGATGATGAATTAGATGATATTAAGGTACATCGCAGTATTTTAGGTGGTAGATCGCCTAAAACTGAATCTAAAAGTGTTTTTTCTGCAGAGTTGTTTTTAATTGCTATTGTTATCTCGATAGCTTGGGCTGGGTATTATGCCTACCAAAATAAGCCGGAAGAAATTGTAGTTGATTGCAGTGCGGTTCCGGATTTCGCTGTAAATTGGTCTAACTGTATTTTATTAAATAAAGATTTGCGTGCAGCAAATCTTGAAAATGCACTATTACGAAATGCTCGACTAACGGCAGCCGATCTTCAGTCAGCTAATTTACGCGGTGCTGATATGGATTATGTTGATTTAAGTCAGTCTAATTTGGTCAGCGCTGACATGACAGCCGCTTCATTAAAGGGTGCGAATTTGGTGAATGCGGATATGCAAGGCGCATTACTAGTTGATACTGATCTATCTTTTGCAAACTTAACCGGTGCAAAATTGCACTCGGCAGATTTAAGTGGTGCAAAGTTAAGTAAAGCTATTTGGGTAGATGGTTCAGTGTGTGCAGCAGATGCAATTGGTAGTTGTAACTAACGAGTATCTATTTTTCTGCCACGATGTAACAAACCCAACCAGCATCAGGATCGCCTTCTTCGGTTGCTTCGAAATTTCCGTCACCATCGCCATCCTCATCTGAACCTTCCCAGTAAGTTTGGACATTTTTAAAGCCAGCTTCAACGAGTAACTCTCGTAATTCTGGCATAGTCCAAAGACGCCACTCATAAGTGAAGGCTTCTTTCATTTTAGAACCATCTGGAAACTCAAAATGGATATGGCAAATGTAATCGCCAGTAATAGGGTTATATTCTGATTGATCCCATGTATAAGTAAAACCATCATTTTCGGTACTTTCTTCCATAAGCTGGAAGGCTTCATAGCCACCGAAACAATCTAAGAAAAACACACCATCCTTAGTTAAACCATCACGAACATGCTCAAAATAACCACGTAGCACTTCTCGTTTCTTAAAATACCAGTAGCTAAAATTCATAGCTAAAATAGCTTCAGCTTTTTCTGGTTGAGTGGTTAAAACATCTTCTTTTAATAAGGTAACGCGGCTTCGTTCTTCATCACTGAGTTTAGAAAGGTTGTGTTCACGACCCCATTGTAAAACATCTTCATCTAGATCAATCCCGATGGCTCGGTGATCTTTGCCACGGCTAACCCATTCACCACAAACACTGGCAGTACCACAAAAATCTTCACGTAGTAGCTTGAGTTTACGTTTTCTTATTAGCTCGAAGGTTTCACTGACAAAATCAACTTCTGTTTCAGCATTTTGTACAGAGTTTTCATATAGCTCATGACGATCCGCAAGTTCCGCCATGCTGGGGCCTTGGACATCATGAGCCGAGGATTTTTTTCGTTGTTTTCTTGATTGTTTAGCCATAATGGGGAGCTACTTTATCATAGCTAGTCTGAAAGGGAATAGTTTGGGATGCATTTACAGCATGGGTGCTCTGTATGTGCTAGATTCATAGTCTAAATAACAAATAAAGAAGGGAGAAGAATTTTGCAAGGAGAAGTGCTTAAGCAATATAGTGCTTATGTACCTCGATTGGTGCTAAAAGATTTGCATGCGCGCAAGCTGGGGCTTGAGCCTGAGTCTCAGTTTGAAACAGCACTATTATTTGCAGATATTTCTGGTTTTACCGCACTAACGGAACGCCTTGCGAAACAAGGTCCTGGGGGCATGGAGCAGCTCACACAAATCCTCAATGCTTATTTTGGTCGTCTTATTTCCACGATAAATAGTCATGGTGGCGATATCATTAAATTTGCAGGTGATGCTATGTTGGCAGTATGGCCTGCTGTTGATGGTGTTGCACTTGCCGAATGTCAACGTGCAGCATTGCAATGTGGTTTGGCTGCACATGCTGCACTTAGAGATTTCAAAGCGCCGGATGGTACAAAGTTAGCACTTAAAATTGCCGTTTCTTCAGGTCCTTTACGTAGTTATCATATTGGTGGCAAGTTAGGTCGTAAAGAATTTACCGTAACAGGTCCTGCATTAACCTTGGCGGGTGATGCCGGTGGAGAATGCCCACCTGATAAATTAGTTTGTCATAAATCGGCATGGTCTTTAGTTGCCGATGATTTTGATGCAGAGGTTATTGGTGAGTATTCAATGCTGGTTAAGACATCCCAAGCTTCCGCACTAATTGAGCCTCTTGTTATTCCTCAAGTAGATAATGAGGTTCTAGCAGAACTTAAATCATATATCCCTGGTGCAGTGCATAGCAGGCTTAGTACAGGGCAAGGTGCTTGGCTTGGTGAATTAAGAAGGGTTAGCGTTCTATTTATTAATCTCCCAGATATGCAAATTGATACATCTACAGAAGTTGCACAAACAGTAATGGATGCACTGCAACGTTGTTTGTATCGTTATGAAGGCAGTATTAATAAACTCAGTGTTGATGATAAGGGTGTAAGTTTGTTGGCAGCGTTAGGATTACCTCCGTTGGCACATAATGACGATCCGGTTCGAGCCGTGTTAGCAGCACTTGATATGCAGAAGGCACTTGATGAGCTGGGTTGGCAATGTGCAATTGGTATTAGTTCAGGTCGAGTTTTCTGTGGCACGATTGGTGATGAAAATCGGCGTGAATATACATTGATGGGAGACAACGTAAACCTAGCTGCTAGATTAATGCAGGCGTCAAAAGGTAAGGGAATACTATGTGATGAACCTACTTATCTTGCTGCAAGTACTGAAATAGAATTTGTGCCTCACCCCGCACTACAATTAAAAGGAAAGGCTGAACGTATTGCAAACTTTCAACCAATACGTAAATTGATAACGGAAACATCAAGCAATACTAGCAAGATAAGCTTAATAGGACGTAAAAAGGAACGAAACAAGTTACTTAAAGCATTCGAATCTTTACAAAATAATATTTCAGGTATTGCGATTATTAATGGTGAAGCGGGGATAGGTAAAACAGCACTATCTTCTGAAGTGCGAAATAAAGCGAAGCAAAGTCAATTTATTAGTTTACGTGGTTTTGCGAGTGCGATTGAGTCGACAACACCTTATTATGTTTGGTCCTTGATTCTTAGCCAGCTATTTTCATTAGCGAACCTTAGTGACCCTGCTGCACGTCAAGTTGCCGCACTTGATTACCTTTCTGATGATGAAGAGCTTGTTAGATTATTACCGTTATTAAGTGACATGTTGACACTTGATATGAGTGACAATGAAATAACAAGTCAAATAAGTGGTGAAGCGCGAGCAGATAATATTAATGATTTGATTGTTAATATTATCAAGTTAGCAACTAAAAAAAATCCGGTTTTATTGATTATAGAAAATGCTCAATGGGTAGATTCGGCATCATGGTCTTTATTGAGATTAATTGTGCGAGATGTTCATCCATTATTAACATTAATTATTACACGCCCAATCCCTGAGCCATTACCTAAAGTATATCGATACATTATATCTTCGCCCGATACCGTGCGAATAGATATGACAGCATTAAGTAAAGAGGAAAGCCTTGAGTTGGTTTGCCAACAGTTTGGGGTAAATAGATTAGCGCAAGAAATAAAAGAGCTGATTAATGAGAAGTCTCAAGGCAACCCGTTTTTTATTGAAGAATTAGCTAAACGTTTATTAGAGACAGAAGTCGTTATTATTCAATCTGAACTCTGTACCTTAGCTAAAGGAATTAAAGATCTAGATTCGTTAAATCTTCCTGATACATTAGAAGGTCTTATTACAGAAAGAATTGACCGTTTAGGTGCGTCGCAACAATTAGCGTTAAAAGTTGCCAGTGTTATTGGTCATGCTTTCCGCTTGAACGTGTTAAGAGATATTTTTCCGTTAAAAGAAGAGCAAGATAACCTTAAAAACTTCCTTGATGATTTAGTCCGTTTGGATTTAATGATTCCGACTAAACAACAAGCAGAAGAGTCATATGTTTTTAAACAGTATTTAACCGGTGAAGTAGCTTATAACATGCTGCTTTTCTCTCAACGAGAACAGCTACATACCTCGGTTGCTGAATGGTATGAGAGAACTAGCCCAGACAACTTGGCGCCATTTTATAGTTTGCTTGTTTATCACTTTAGTCGAGTCGGTGATGACGAAAGAACGCTTAAGTATTGCGTTAAGGCAGGTAATCAGGCAGCAAACACCTTTGCTAATTTAGAAGCACTAAAATTTTATGAGCAAGCGTTGGAGCTTGATCGGAAATTAGGCTCACCAACACCAGATGTTATGCGTGGTGAATGGCACTTACAAATGGGCGAGGTTTATTACTCGCTGGCTAATTTTCAGCAGAGCCGAGAACATATGCAAATAGCATTGTCACTACTAGGCCAGCCAGCAGATTTAAGTAAAGCTAAGTTGATTAAGGAGTTGCTTAAAGATGTTGGCTTGCAATGTTTACATCGTCTATTCCCCAAAAGATATGTTGGTTGTAAACAAGCTAGTGCTCAGCAATTATTAGGTGCATCACGTGCCTTTGAACGTTTAGCGCAAATTGCTTATATGGGAAATGATAAACCAGTCGTCCTATATGGTGCATTACGTGCATTGAATTTATCAGAAGAAGCAGGCACCTCTCCAGAACTGGCTCGTTGCTTATCAAATATTTGTGTTGTTTCAAGCATGATTCCTAACTATAAACTGGCGGAAATGTACTATCGCTTAGCGCGTAAAACAGCAACACAAACAAATAATCTTCAATGCCAAGCTTATACTATGATGGTGACGGCTATTTATCGAACCACAACAGGACGGTGGCAGGAAATTAATGACTCTATAATACCCGCCATTCAAATTGCAAAACGAATAGGTGACCATCGCCGTTGGGACGAATTAATGTTCACTATGGCTCCTGGGAATTATCGTCGTGGAAAACATAAACAAGCAATCACACAGTTTGAAGAGTTGTATGAGTCAGGGCATCGTCGTGGCATTATGCAAATTCAAGCATGGGGTTTAACAGGAATGTTATATAGCACAATACCTTCAGGTGCTACGCTAGAAATAGAAGAAAAAATTAAAGCAGTCGATTTTGAAAAGCTTAATGTTGGTGATCAGACCATGGTAAATGGTGTGCTAGCACATGCTGCATATCAACGTGGTGATATGGATGTTGCAAAATTATATGCGGATCGCACTGTACATGTTGTTAAGGGGTCAGATGCTGTTGCACAATATGTTTTGGAGGGTCTTGCCGGGGCATCAGAAGTATTGCTTGGTATGTGGGAGGAGGATCCTGCAAAAATTATTGTAATGAAAGACCCAATGCAGATTTTAATTAAGGCTTTACGAGCTTATTCAAAGACGAACACAATCGGATTACCTCAATACTACCGTTATCTTGGTAGAGAGGCATGGTTGAATGGTAAACAATCGAAAGCCAGAAAACGTTGGCAGGCCGGTTTGAAAAAAGCTATTGAACTGGACATGCGTTATGAACAAGCATTATTACGTTATGAATTAGGTCGCCACACTGATGGCGAAACATCACGCGACTATTTAATTCAGGCGCGTGACAGTTTCGACATCATTGGAGCAGAGGCCAATTACCAGCAAGTTGAAAACCTACTTAAGCAACGGGCTTAACTTTTTCTAATAAATTTTCTTCTAGTAATAAATTAACTGTAAAACGGATCCCGAAACCGGTAATTGCCGTAGGAATATGCGCAAGCCCACCTTTATTATTGCCTGATGACAAATCAACATGCAGCCAAGGTGTTTTATCAACAAAACGGCTTAGAAAACGGCTGGCAAGAATATGATCTGGGCCACCACTGATTGTGCATTGTTTGATATCGGCTATCTCACTATCTAATGCCGAATCAAAATCCTTATCAATAGGGAAAGGCCAAACACGTTCACCACTGTTTTTACCCGCATCAATAATAGAATCAAATAAATTATTCTGATTAGTAAATGCGCCACTGTAAGTTGTGCCAAGTGCTGCAACACATGAACCGGTTAAGGTGGCGTAATCAATAATCACCGCTGGTTTTTTCTTCGCAGCAAAAGATAATGTATCTGCGAGTACCATGCGACCTTCTGCATCAGTGTGCATAATTTCAATAGTAGTACCGTTGCTTGCAGTTACCACATCATTTTGCTTATAAGCTTTAGGGCCAATATGATTTTGTGCCAGTGCCAACCAGCAATCAACAGGGAAATCGACTTTTAGTTCGCTGAGTGCAAGCAGGGTACCAAGTGCTACGGCACTGCCTTCCATATCTTCGTGCATACCGTGCATGTATTGTGCTGGTTTTAAATTAGTACCACCGGTATCAAAACAAATTCCTTTACCAACGAGTGAGCAAGCGGCTTTGTTGGTTTTCTTTTTTGGTGTGTAGCGTAGATGCACTATTCCCGCATCGGCTTCGGGGCTACCTTGTGCAACGGCAACAAAGGCACCGGCTTTTTGTTTGCGTAGGCTTGCCATATTATGGAATTGCATCTTCCAGCCATGTTGGCGCGCTAGCTTCACAACGCGTTTACGATAATTGCCCGGCGTTAATTCATTCGGTGGCAAGGTAGTGAGTGAGCGAGCAAGGTTGTTGCCATTGGCGGTCGCTTGGCAAACACGGGTATCAAGTTTTTGTTTTTGGTTAAATAAATGCACGGTCTTGAGTTTGCGTTTAGCCGGTTGTTTCGATTTAAAGCTAGGCATATTTTCATTTG
>JALTKP010000300.1 GCA_027078075.1 Gammaproteobacteria bacterium
CCAGCACTAAACCTTCTCGCAACACACAACCTTGTTCTGTGTCTGCTAGTAATGTCTGCATCGTCTGCTGACACTCAACAATCTTTTGTTGTAACTTTGTATCGGCTAAAAAGTCGATCTCTTCTTCTGGAAAATCAATCGCGGCTTCGATGTACATCCGTAAATACAACATTTGCTCAGCCAAATTATGCACACGTTTCGAGAACTCACCTTGTAAAGAACGCATAGCTGCACGTGCTGCTTCGCTACTACCGCTATCAATTAAATCTGCAATGGCTTCAGCTTGGGCTAAATCAATTTTGTCATTTAAAAAAGCGCGTTCAGAAAACTCACCAGGGCGAGCAGGGCGTGCGCCTAATTCAAACAAACGCGCCAACAACATATCCATCACAACTCGACCACCATGGCCTTGCAGTTCAAGAACATCTTCACCGGTAAAAGAATTGGGACCGGGGAAATAAAGTGCGAGACCGCTATCGATACTATCAGCGTCGCTATCGAGGAATTTTTTTAATACCGCCTTGCGTGGCTCTGGACATGAGCCTAATACGGCTTCTGCAATTGCTACGACGGCAGAACCGGAAACACGAACAACACCGACACCACCACGACCCGGTGGTGTTGCAAGGGCCGCGATGGTGTCGTTATTCATCTATTTATCGCTGCCGAGATTATTTTTTCTCGCCAGCCTCAATACGTTTGGTAATCACCCATTGTTGAGTGATCGAAAGTGTGTTGTTTACCACCCAGTACAACACTAAACCAGATGGGAAGAAGGCGAAGAACACCGTAAATACAATTGGCAACATCCCCATTACTTTCTTCTGGATTGGATCCAGTGGTGCTGGGTTTAAACGTTGTTGCAATAACATGGTTGCGCCCATTAATAATGGCAACACAAAATATGGATCTGCTTTTGATAAATCTGTAAGCCATAAAATGAATGGTGCTTGACGCATTTCAACACTTTCAAGCAACACCCAATATAAGGCGATAAATACAGGTATCTGAATTAAAATCGGTAAACAACCACCAAGAGGATTAATTTTCTCCTCTTTGTACATTTTCATCATGGCTTTTTGGAAGCCGGCTTTGTCATCACCGAAACGTTCTTTCAAAGTATTCAGACGCGGAGTGACTACTCGAAGTTTCGCCATTGAGCGGTAACTAGTTTCGCTTAACTTAAAGAACACTAATTTAATAACCGCAGTTACCGCAATAATTGCCCAACCCCAGTTACCAAAGACGCCATAGAACCAGCTTAATAACCAGAACAATGGATCTGCAAGAACAGTCAACCAACTGTAATCAACCACTAAACCAAGATTCGGCGCCGCTTCTGATAATTGGCTTTGTAGTTTAGGACCAACAAACACCCGTGTTTTAAATGTTTTCGTTTCACCTGCTAAAACTGTTTTAGGTGGTGTCACCATACCAATGACGTAACTTTTATCATTCGTTACCTTGGTATATACATGATTGGTTTCTTTTGGATCAGCAATCCATGCCGCAAGGAAATAATGCTGAATCATAGCAACCCAGCCACCGGTCATTTCCAGCTTAAGGTTTTCTTCCTGCATATCATCATATTTTATTTTTTCGTATGGCTTTTCTGCATTAGAAACTACGCCACCTGTATAGGTGTAAATAAAACTAGATTGTTCAACGCCCGTGTCTTCACTACGTTTATATTGGCGGTAAACACTACCTTGCCATTTCTGACCGCTGTTGTTTGTAACAACGTATTCTAAATCAAAATCGTAACGACCCCGGTAAAATGTATAAACCTTATTAACGCGCAAACCGTTTTGACCCTGCCAAAACAAAGTTACTTTTAACGTGTCTTCACCATCTTGCATATTGTATTGAGTTGAAGATGCAGAATAAATACTGGTGTGGTCTGGGCTACCTTTTGCTAACAAACCACTTTGAGCAATAAACAAATGCGACGTACCATTATCCATTAACAAAAATGCTTCTGAATCTGGTTCGGTTGTATCTGGGTACTCGCGTAATCTTGTTTTAACAATATCGCCACCACGTGTATCGATAACCATATCGTACACATCTGTTTTGATCTGAATGCTTTGACCTTGAGGAATAACAGCCGACACTATTTGCGGAACGGTAGAGGCTGGCGCATCAGAATTCATAGGCGCTACAGGTACTACTGGTGCGTCGGTTGAAGGAATTGCTGCACTGTTTACTGTTGATGGCGTTGAATTTACAACCTGTGCCGTTTCTATTGGCGCAAAATCTTTTTGCCATGCCTGATACATCATGAACAAAACAAGTGCCAAAGCGGCAAACAACATTGTACGAATCGTTTCCATATTACTTCTTCTTTAATTCAGTCTTTAATTCAGGCACCGGATCCATTCCCCCGGGATGCCAAGGATGACAACGCAAAATTCTACGTACTGCCATGTAACTTCCCTTGATTACTCCAAACCGTTCAATAGCGGTATGTGCATAACATGAGCAAGTCGGATAAAACCGACAACTCTGACCCATTATTGG
>JALTKP010000301.1 GCA_027078075.1 Gammaproteobacteria bacterium
GCGGTCTGCGTTTGGCTATTTACAATATTGGTGCTGTTGATCTTGCCGGTGACCCTAAGGCGGGTGAAAACGCTTTCGCAGGCAATAATGCTGATAATGAAAATGTTGTAACACCATCAGGGACAACCATTAGTATCATTGACTCAGGCAACGAAGATCACATAAATATTGCCGGTGGTTTCGATTTCACTTTTGATTCACCAAGTAATAGAGTTTATCTTGTTGATAGCGGTATCTCTTATATATGTAGTGCTGGACAATTAATTCGTTATTCTAATTATGATTTCACGAATGTCAGCCAACCTGTTCCACCAAGCGGTGGAAATACAGTTGCCGCGCTCATGGCTGATAACATTGGTAATTGCCTGTTCACCTATGACGCTGGCAGCCCTTCACGTTCCGGGCTAATGACGCTGGATCTTTCTGTAACCGATGCTGCCAGCGGTGAAACTGTTCGTTTACTGCATCAAGTACATGTAGACAATGCACCATGAATTTATTCTCTCGGCAACAAGGGTTCTCTCTCATTAGCGCAATATTCATTCTTATTGTATTGGCTGCTTTAGGTGCCTACATGGTCACCATTGGTGGGACTAATCGAGCTACAACTTCTGCAGCAATGCAAGGAGCACGCGCCTACCAGGCAGCACGTAGTGGTATTGAATGGGCTGTTTACCTGGTCTTAACTGCTAGCGACAAAGACACTGCCAGAACCAATTGTGATACCACTATCAATGGCAATAACTTTACCCTAAATGTTACTGGGCTCAATGGTTTTACAATTAATACTCTCTGTGGCTATACCCGTCACAGTCAACAAGGCACAGATAATGTTACCGTCTATACTATAACCAGTACAGCAACATCAGGCGGTTCCTATGGCGATATTGATTTTGTTCAACGTCGTATATCAGCAACAATATCACCACCATAATGACACTCACTATATTTGCTAAATTAGCATTGAGACAAAATTATGATACAAACAACTAACCGTTATCTTTTTTTATGTATCAGTTTTTTAGTGTTACTAACACAAAGCATATTTGCCAATGCTGCAAATATTCCATGGTGGGATACAAACTATAATCTGCGTCGTGAAATCACTATTACGACGGGTGCCAATACTCCATTCAATGGTTACAGTGGCTATACAGTTCGTGACACAAGTTTTGACAGTGCCTCACTTATCAGTGCCGGGACACTTCAATCTGACTGTGATGATCTTCGAGTAGTCCGTTGGGATGGTAGTAACTGGACCGAAATAGATCGCCATTTATTAAGCTGTAACACAAACAATACCGATATTCGCTTTAAACTTATTGCCAACATTCCAGCCAGTAGTAACGATGTGAGTTACTACTATTACTATAACAATGTCAATGCATCTGCTCCTAATGCCCTCGATACTACAAATGTATATCTGTGGTATGACGATGCCAGCATTGATCGTCTTGCTAGCTACACTATCGGCCGTGGTGATAACTGGCACGGTAGCAGTGGCACCAACAGCATTAGCCATAATGGATCAAATTACAGTTTTAATACTGGTGATAATGTCACTAATTCTATGCGCCGGGCAGTAAATGAACGTGATGTCTATATCGAAGCCGAACTATTTCATACCAATGCTTTTCCAAATGATATGACGACTGGTGTTGTTGCCCGTTACCAACTGGCAAGTGGCAGCGGTGCAACTGAATCAGCTAATCATTACTATGCGACTAATCGTGCTGACAGTAATTTTCAGGGATATGCCGGCTACACACACGATGTTGCCATTATGAAAGAAAATCGCGGCAATATTGCCATTGGACCTGCTGATGGCGTGGCAGCGCCAGCGACTGCCGGTAATCAGTGGCGTCGTCAGGCACTTGCAATCTGGAATATTAATAATACTAATGGCAAATTTTGGGACAACGATGATACTAATGCATTGGGTCCCTCCGGTTGGCCAAGTGTCGCACCCGTTAAAAGCGGTACAGATAGTGGTGGTGATTATGAAGGAAGTGGTGATGCCGGGTTGATTATTGCTCAGGATCAGGGTCAAATTCGCAATATTTTAATACGGCGTTATACAGAAACAGAGCCTGTACTTTCTTTATCAACCCAGGAATCCCAATTAATCGCTTACTATGCCAATGATGAAGCCAGCTGGAATGGAACAGGTGGTGAAGTTATTGATCAATCAGTCAATGCTTACCATGCTCAATCAGTCAACGGTGCTTTTACTGCCAACACCGATCCCGCCTTAACCGGCGATCCAGGTACATGTCGTTACGGTAATTTTGACGGTAACAACGACTATCTTGCTTTACCGGCAGCTTATCCAAACTTACAAGGCAGCTTTACGATTACTGCCTGGATTAACACTAATAATAAAAATGCTAGTGGGCAACGCGTTCTTGCCGACGATGAAAACAATACTGGTGGTTATGCACTAAGCCTGGGTGACCCTGGCTCCGGTCGACTTCGTTTCTTTTCTCGTGCGGTTAGCCCTGTTAGCCTTGATACAGGTGTAAGAATTCAAAACAATCAGTGGTATTTTGTCAGTGCTGTGCATAATGCTGACACTAAAACTCGTGAAATCTATGTAGATGGTGTGCTGGCAGCAAGTGGCACCTATACCGGCAACTGGGGAACAGATTCCGGTATAGCCAGTATTGGTGGTGAAACAAATAATGCTGGTGAAAATAACAGTAACTTTCGATTTGATGGTGAAATTGATGAAGTACGTGTCTATTCACAAGCACTAACAGCTGCCGACATTGGTATTGTTATGAATCTTCGTCACCCATGTGGCATTTCCAATTCTGCTACCTGTGGTCCGATACCTAATGATTATCCGGTTTACAGTACTGGCGATGATCTTGAAATTAAAGATAATGTTAATATAAATGTCGGCAGCGGAAATGTTGCTGTACAAAAAGGTAAAAATAATGGCAATGCCATTGATGTTACCAATACTGTTGGCGATGTTATTACAGCCAGTCAAACCTTACCAACTATTGATCCTGAAACTTTTCCTACAAATAGCTCAAATGACAACCAAACTGTTAATAATAGTAACAGCCCTTTTACCTTTGATAGCAACGTTAAGGATTCCTACAACAAGATAACTGTCACTGACAATGATACTGCTAATTTCATCGGGGGTGGTCCTTTCTATATAGATGAACTCGACATCAAAAAAAATGCCACTATTAATCTTGCTGCTGGAAATTATTTTATTAATAAATTAAAAATTGATGATAACAGCGTTATCAATATCACCTCTGAAATTGTAAATATTTATATCAATAATAAATTTGACGTTAAAGGTAAAAATGTCACTGTCAATGGTAGTGGTTCTGTTGGTGGTCTTGTTGTTTATCTTTATGAAAATGCTGAATTCAAAGCAGATGAAGATGACTTTAGTTTCACCGGTGTTATCTATGGTCCTGACTCAGGGGAAATTGAGTTTGGTAAAGATACTATTTTAAATGGTCTCGTTATCGGTGGTGATAAAATCAAATTTGATGACGATAGTACAATCACCTATACACCTGCTGATGCTGCCATTATTGGTAATATCTCTACCTGTAATAGCTCAACGCTTGATCACTTCGTTATTACACATGATAACTTTGGTATCAACTGTGTTGATGAAGCAATCACCATCACGGCTATAGATACTAATGGTAATGCTTTTGATGCCGGTGGCACCGCTATCTTTATCGATACTCAAAGTGGTACTGGTAACTGGACCCTTAATACAGGAACCAATGCTAATTTTGCAGATACCACTCTAAACGATGGTCTCGCAACATATACTTTTGCCAGCGGCGAAACAAGTGCCATATTTAATCTGGATTATCGTCAGGGTAGTAGTAATACTCTCAATATTGCTGTTAAAAACAATCCATCTATGGCGGTTCTTGATAATGACTCAGAAGGCAATTTAATTTTCTCACCAAATGGTTTTACCATCACAAACTCTGCTCTTGCTGATCCTTTCGATGGTGTAATCCCTGCATTTCCATCTCAAACAGCCGGTACAGATGTTTCTGTTTATATCACTGCCTATGGACAAACGGCTGCTGATCCTACTTGCGGTGTCATAGAGGCTTATAGCGGCAATAAACCATTACAATTCTGGTTTGACTACCTTAACCCTGCCCGTGACAGTGGTATAAACCCCACTATTAATGGCAGCAGTATCAATAATAATCTTGAAGCAAATGCCCTCACCCTGGCTGGTGGTGTAACATTTACTAATGGTCGCGCCCAGGTCACCACCAAATATAAAGATGCCGGTCAAATAGTTTTGGGCATAAAAGATGAATCAGTGACAAATGCCAGTCAATTACCAAATGGTATTCGGGGGACTACGAATATTATTTTTCGTCCTGCTGATATTGTAATTACTGAAGTTAAAAAACCTGATGGTAGTGGCAATCACCTCAATGTCATCGCCTCTACTGCTGAAACAGATATTATAAAAGCCGGTAATCCATTTGCCGTTAAACTACAGGTTCGCGATGCTGAAGGCAGCCTTACTCCCAACTTTGGTTATGAAACAATTGCCGAAACAATTGAAATTGTCTCTTCCAGCCTTGTTGCACCGGTAGGCGGGCGAAATGGATCTTCAAATAATGGTGTGATCACAAATAAAAGCTCCTTTGGAAGAGTTGACTATGATGGCGTAACGGCTCTAACTGATGGAGAATTCGTTGGGACAAACTTTGGTTTTGATGAAGTAGGTATTATTCAACTACAGGCAAGTATTAATGATAACGACTATCTTGGCACAGGCGAAATAACTGGAACAAACTCCGGTAATGTCGGTCGATTTGTCCCGGATCACTTTACTGTGACTGACAGTAACCCAACATTAACAGATAGCTGTGGCGCATTTAGTTATATGGATCAAAGTATTAATTTTAGTGCCGCTCCTTTTATCACCATAACTGCTCGAGAGGATGGTGGTACAGAAACTAAAAATTATGATTTAGGTGGATTCTGGCGATATACCACCAATTTAGCCAATCGTTCTTATTCTAATAATGCTTCAACACCCGCAACACTGGATGCTCCTGCATCAGGTACAGTTAGCCTAACGGGTGATACAGACAGTAATGGGCAGGGTACACTGACTATTACTAATGAACAAATATTATACCAACGCCCTGCTAACCCGCGTGATAGTGTTAATCCCGCTATTCCCTTTAATGCTGATATTAACCTTGACTTAACGGTTGCCGATCTTACTGATGCTGATGGTATTTGTTATGACTCCGATAATGACGGTACATGTGAAACATATTCTATTGCAAATATTGCAGGTACCGAATTACGCTTTGGTCGTCTTACTATTGGCAATGCTTTTGGTTCTGAATTAATTAATTTACAACTACCTATTACAGTCGAATACTACGAAAGTTTAAACAATGACTTTAGTCCATCTACCGGTGATTCCTGTACCGCCTTGTCTGTTTTACCCGCCGGACCACCTACATGGGGACAAATTAATTTATCTGCTTATCAGGGTGGTCTTGATGCGGGTGAAACAACGCCCAGTCTATCAGGCTTCAGTAGTGCTGCTGCGACACTTACGCTTTCGGCACCTGGCATTGGCAATCAGGGAAGTGTTGTCATCACACCATTATTAGATAGTGGCATCACTACCGTACAACCCTGGCTGCAATTTGATTGGGATAATGATGGTACTCATGATAACGATCCAACAGCTACCGCAACATTCGGTATTTACAGTGGCAACGACTCAACTATTTATTTACGAGAACTTTACTAATCTCTATTTAGGGTCAGAGTCAAAACTATTTATTAGTTTTGACTCTGACCCCAAATATTCATTAATTTAACTCCATCCCTAAATCCTTAATCTTCCGCGTCAGGGTATTACGCCCCCAGCCTAATAACTTCGCTGCATCCTGCCGCCGACCACCCGTACGACGCAATGCACTACGTATCATGATACGTTCAAAATCCGGTACGGCAGTATCCAGTAAATCCTGTTCGCCACTTACTAATCGGTTATCAGCCCATCTTTCCAGGGCTTTTTGCCAGTTGTCTGTTGCTATAGATTCTGTCTGGTAACTTTCTCGTAACTCTGGTGGCAGGTCGTCCATGTGTACTTCTTGTCCTGGTGCCATCACTGTTAACCATCGACATATATTTTCAAGTTGTCTAACGTTACCTTGCCAGTCTATTCCGGTTAAATATCTTTCTGTTTCCGGCAATAATCGTTTTACCTCAGCGTTTAGCTCTTTTGCTGCTGCCGCTAAAAAGAAATTCATTAATAAAGGAATATCTTCCCGACGCTCACGCAATGGTGGCACATGGATTCGAATAACATTCAGGCGATGAAATAAATCTTCACGGAAACGTCCTTCATCTACCAACTTTTCCAGATTTTGATGGGTAGCTGCTATAATTCGCACATCTACTTTAACGGCTGTACGTCCGCCAACACGATAAAACTCGCCTTCCGCCAATACTCGCAACAAACGTGTTTGCAACTCAGCAGGCATGTCACCAATTTCATCTAAAAATAAAGTACCGCCGTCTGCTTGTTCAAAACGTCCTCGGTGTAAGCTTTGCGCGCCGGTAAAAGCACCTTTTTCATGCCCGAATAATTCTGACTCTAGTAGGTCTTTGGGGATTGCGGCGGTATTTATCGCAATAAAGCTTTTATCTGCACGAGGACTATGACGGTGCAAGGCGTGTGCTACCAGTTCTTTACCCGTACCGGATTCGCCATTAATTAAAACCGTTATATTTGATCTTGCCAAACGACCAATTGCCCGAAATACTTCCTGCATGGCAGGTGCTTCACCAATAATTTCTGTTTTAGTGATTGATTCTTCCGGGGTATCTATTTGTTTTTCACGTCGCAATTCAACCGCACGACTAACCATTTCTACTGCTTCATCAATATCAAATGGCTTGGGTAAGTATTCAAAGGCACCACCCTGGTAGGCAGAGACAGCGCTGTCCAGATCTGAATGTGCTGTCATGATAATAACCGGTAAATCCGGATAATCTGCATTAATCCTGTCTAACAGCTCCAGCCCGTTCATACCGGGCATACGAATATCGGTAACAATCGCATCAGGTTGCTGTTTTTGCAAATCAACCAGCACCCGGTTTGCATTCTCAAAACTAATTACTTCCATGTCCGCTTTTTCAAGTGCTTTCTCCAACACCCAGCGAATTGATCTATCATCATCGATAATCCAGATTTTATCCTTATTCATTACTACTCGTCTCCATTTCAATCGGCAGTAAAATTGTGAAACAGGTCTTACCAAACTGAGTTGAACACTCAATCAAACCACCATGCCTGTTCACTAATGACTGTGCAATTGATAAACCAACACCAGTACCTTCTGCGCGACTGGTTACCATTGGGTAAAAAATACGTTGCTGCATTTCTTCAGGAATACCAACACCATCATCTGTTATATCCAAACGCATTACATGTCGATGTCGTGTATTACCGATTGTTAACTGTCTCTCTATACGTGTTTTTAATTCAATTGTGCCTTGTTCCTGAATTGCCTGTATTGCATTGCGAACAATATTTAATACTGATTGAATTAACTGATCTTTATCTGCCATGAACTCTGGAATACTGACATCGTAATTTCTGATTATCCGTACACCTTCAGGCACTTCCGCCAACACCAGACTTCTTACCCGCTCGATGACTTCGTGTATATTTATTTTTGTTACATTTGGCAAGCTGTTTGGTCCTAACATACCATCGACCAGACTTTGTAAACGGTCTGCTTCACCAATAATTATCTGTGTATATTCTTTTAAGTCATCATTTGCTAATTCAGCTTCTAATAACTGAGCTGCACCGCGTAAGCCTCCCAGAGGATTTTTTACTTCATGTGCAAAGCCACGCACTAATGCACGTGTTGCCACATTTTGTGCAAGCAAGCGTTCTTCTCGGGAAATTCTTAAATGGCGATCTACCTGTTTCATTTCTATCAACAAACAGGTATCCGGGTTACTGTCATCGATGTTGACAGTGCAATCGACAGTGATTTTCTTATCTTCCGTGAGGATTAACGACAACTCGTGTTGCGTAAAACCTTGCCCGTCATTTAGTACCTGTCTTATTTTTTCAATAAATGCCGGTTCGGCGGGTAATAATTCCTTTATTGGCTGCCCCTGGCTTTGCCTTAGGCTTGCCGCCAATAATGCTTCTGCCGCAGAGTTCATATACTCAATCAACAACGATTGATTTAGCACTAATACAGAAGTCGATAAATTATCTGTAATTTGAGACAACTCTGCTTCCTTTTTAACCATCTGACCTATCATGTTATAACTACTCTGCAAAAGTCGAACCACTTCATGCGATACGGCCTTTTAAATACTCACGTCAACAAGCCAGACTTAAGCTATTGAAATATAGCTATATTGTCTATCTTCCTACTTTAAATATGGTGACAATCATCAAATGACCAGCAATTATTATGCACCATTATAGTGCATTCATGCTGGTTTGTGGAGAAAAGTATTGCCTGACGTTAGCGTTTTCCGCCCGGTATATTCGGCGAACCACCGGGGATTGTTCCGGCACCACCAGGAATAGTATTACTGCTGCCAGGTATGGTTTTTGTTAAGTCTTGTTTACCCGGTGTGGGGCTATTTAGTCGAGATCGTCCTTGCATGTGGAAACTGACCAGATTTGAGCTTTTTATGGTTTTATCCTCAGTATCTACAACAAAAACCTGTAAGGTATGTGTTCCTCGTTCTACACGGTCAAGACGAATCTGATTCGTAACTCCACGACTCTTTAATCTTTTTCCATCCAGAGCAATCGCAAATTTATGCCCTTTCAGGCTTAATAAAGGACCGTCTAATTTAAATGCAACGGTGACAGTTCCCGTGTTGGAAAATACCAGCTTATCGTTCTCGGGGCTGACTATTTCGAGTGATTTGTAGCTTGCAACAGGATCTGGCTGTTCTGTGTTGGTTGCTGCAGGAACCGGTAAAATATTGGGTTTGTAAGTAGAAAAAGGTGCCAGCTTTAATTCTTTACCTTTACCTTCCTGACAAGCCTGGTCTGTATAAATTACCTCGCCTTTGTCATTCTCACACTTGTAAAGTTTTGCAGATGCAGCACTCGGCATTATCAAACTCAGTACAGCGAACGATATTAATAGCCTCTGCATTACCTGTCTCCCTTATCCTATACCTTGAGCATAGCAAGTTTTTGATTTTCCTCAACATCTATTATGACAACTGCATCACAAATCCAGTTCAGTTTTTCTGATGGGCAATAAAAAACGCCTCCCCCAATTTGACTCGGGGAAGGCGCTTTTGTGTAACTTACCGTCTAACTTACAGACTGTAGTACATATCAAACTCAACCGGGTGAGTTGTCATACGCATACGAGTTACTTCTTCCATCTTCAATGCAATGTAAGCATCGATGGTGTCATCCGTAAATACGCCGCCAGCTGTCAGGAAGTCACGATCTTTATCAAGCGCGTCGAGTGCCTGGTCAAGTGAGTAACATACTTGTGGGATCTTGGCTTCTTCTTCTGCTGGTAAGTCGTATAAATCTTTATCCATTGCATCACCAGGGTGAATCTTGTTCTGGATACCGTCAAGACCCGCCATCATCATTGCTGCGAAGCAAAGGTAAGGGTTCGCTGTTGAGTCACCGAAACGTAATTCAATACGACGTGCTTTAGGATTAGAAACGAAAGGAATACGAATTGACGCAGAACGGTTACGTGCTGAGTAAGCCAACATAACTGGCGCTTCAAAACCAGGAA
>JALTKP010000302.1 GCA_027078075.1 Gammaproteobacteria bacterium
TTTTGCGGTTTTAGGTTGACCGACAATCTCATATATTTTTTCTAAGCGCATTCTGGCTTTTTCAATTAAGGGATCATCTGCTTTCGCATGTGTGACCATTGAGGTGTAGGCATTTAATGCCTGACGCAAATAAACCACGGCAAGGTTGTTCCATGCCTTTGTTAATTTAGTGTCTCTGACAATGGCTTCTTTGTATGCACGTACAGCAAGATTAGGTCGTTGTGTGCGGGCATATATATTACCTAACTTGAACCAAGCTTCTGGATCACGTGCGACGCCTTTGCTTATTTTTAGGTATTTCTTTTCGGCGGTTTTGTAGTCTTTGTTCTTATAGGCTTTTTCTGCATCACTCTTTAGCTTGAAATAATCAACATTGCCTTGGTCTTCATTATCACTCGATAAGGTTAGGCAACCGCTTAACGATGTGATAACAAATAAACCGACTAATAGTTTTACCAAAATTTTCATTCGTTGATTTCCCAGGTGAGCACGTCACCTTTTTGTATGTTGTTTTTACTAATTGAGTTAATGGGCATTTCAAGTGTTGCTGTGGCACCAAAACACATCGACACTGCCATTGGTCGTAATGATGACACTGTTTTTATCACTTCGCCGGTTTTATTTAAATAGGCAATGTCTATCGCGTAACGCATGCCAAACATATGCACAGATGAACAAGGCGTAATCAACATTGCTTGGTTATCATCAAGAGGCGGATATGCCAACAATCCTCGTAACCGTTCCCAAGCTGTTTGCGTTACTTTTAGCTGTTCAAACAACACTCTCGCATCTGATTGGCGTTGTATTGATGTCAGAATCAAAAAAGTCCCTCAGCCATAAATTTCATCGCAATCGGAAAGCCAATCACAATGAACGTAACAGGGAAGATAAACATTACCAATGGACCAACTAATTTAACGGGTGCTTCCATCGCAGTTTTCTCGGCACGTTGGAAACGTTCAGTACGGCGTTGTTCTGCTTGTGTGCGTAGTACCGCGCCCATACTCGCACCCATTTTTTCTGCTTGTACGATGGTACCAACAAAACTGCTAACTTCAGGGATATCGAGTCGATCAGCCATACGACGCAATGCATCTGCACGTGTAGTACCCGAACGAATGTCACGGATCACAATACCAATTTCATTACGCAGTGGACCAAGTGGACCCTTGTCTCTTGCCTGAGCCAAGGCACCGGAAAGGTTAAGCCCTGCTTCAACGGCCATGGTAATAAAATCGAGATACACAGGCATTTGACGAATCACTGCTGAGTCACGGCGTTTACGCATGTCGCTTAACCATATAAGTGGCAACATAAAACCAATTAACGGTGCAAACAGAATAAAAATGTAGTCTTCAATACCTAAGCCAAGTACCATAACTGTGGTAAACACGGTGATTAAAACTGCCATGATGATTCTAAAGGCAACAAACTGTTCTGCTGATAAAACATACGACACACCGGTACGTTGCAATTGTTTTTCAACTTTATCTAAGTAATCACTCGAAAAATTAGTACACAAGTAATAAGCTACAATACGAATGAATGGCCAGACCAATTTAAGTTTGAAGCTTAATGGATCCATGTAGGTACGATCATCTTCAGGTACGCTGGCATTGAAGAAATTCACCAACAAAGCAAACAAACCAATACTCAGACCAGTTGTGATTGCCGCAGAATAATAAATTATTGTATCCATACGTTACACGTCTATGGTTGTAATTTTGTTAATGGTCATAAAGCCAAGAAATTCCATAACGACTATTATCGCTAAGGTTACCCAGCCTATTTCAGTTGTGAACATTTTACCCATCGCTTCTGGCTCAATTAACATTAAGACCGCACCGATTAAGATAGGCAAGCCAGTCATTACCACGCCTTGCATTTTTCCTTGCGCGGTTAAACTTTGTATCTTGCCTTCCATCATGGCTTTTTTACGTAAGGTATCTGCCATTGAATCCATTACTTCAGTTAAGTTACCACCTACTTCTCTTGAGATACGTAAAGCCGAGACCACTAGTTGAAAGTCAACCAGATCAACACGTTGTTCCATATGTTTAATTGCGGTTTCAAAATCAGCACCGAGCTTTTGTTCACGTTGGAATAACTCAAATTCTTGGCTTATTGGCGCATCCATTTCAGTCAACATGCTATCGACCGCAATAGACAAACTCGCTCCTGCTCGCAATGAACCGGAAATCATTGCCAAAGCATCAGGAAGTTGATGCTGGAATTTTTTCAGTCTGCGTTTACGTGCAATACGATATGCAAATTGTGGCAGTGCGGCAATAATACCAAACAACACTACTGCAATAATGAAATCACCTGTTAGTAGCCAGATAAAAATTGGCACAACAACCATAGCTATCATGTTGGCGTAAAACATACGCGACGTGTCTGCAAACATAAACATATCTGACATGTTTGTTTGCGCGCTTTGCGTAAACATTTCTTGGTATTCCATGAACAAAGCCATACCACGTTTGGCCATCAAGAAAT
>JALTKP010000303.1 GCA_027078075.1 Gammaproteobacteria bacterium
CAGTGCCAGTGATAGCACTAGCAGCAGTGATACATCCAGTAACACTTCATCAGATGCTAGTACATCAGATACCCGAACAGATTCTGGTAGCGCCGTTCGTGATGTCAACATCGTTGTTGCCATTGGAGGAAGTAGCGGTGGTATTGGTACCGGTGGAGCTGGTGGCGGCAATCAAGACTGTGGTGAAAATTGCGGCAACAGTGGTGGCGGTATTGTATTGCCTGGTGGCACACCTGGTGGTGGCCTAGGAACACCGGGAGAAACTGGCGGTATCGGCGGTGGTTTTGGAACAGGATCAGGCATTGGTGGAACTGGTCCAGGACTTCCTAGTAATGGAGGCTCAAAGCCAGATGTCTTGGGTGGCAATATCGATGACTTTGTGGCAAATGGTATTACTGGTAACGTTGCTAACGGAATTGGTCGCTTCAGTGGCGATGCAGATGTATTTGGTAAAACTGGCGGGCAAATAGATTTGATTGGTTCTGTAACAACGGGACAAGATATTGGTCTTCGTCTTGGAAACATCCAATCGGGTAAAAATATTGGTGTAAATAACTCTTTAATCAGCAAAGGTAAAATATCCAATGATATTTTTTCAGCCTCATCAATAGATGGCACTACCTTTGAGTCTAGTGCTATTAAGTTAGATCCCAATATTCAGGGAGCGGCTGGTGGTTCGTTTCGTGATAGTTTTGATAAAATTAGTGACGATCTGTCCCCCACTCTAGGTGGTGATTTAAATACAATAGGTGATAGTTTCAAGCCAACTATTACTGTAGGTGCTGATCCTACGATAGGCCGTGATATAAGTAATGTGCTTAAAGGCGGCGGTCTTGATGTACTTAAAGGCGGCGGTCTTGATGTGCTTAAAGGCGGCGGTCTTGATGTACTTAAAGGCCGCGGCGGTCTTGATGCCCTTAAAGGCGGCGGTCTTGGTGTCCTTAAAGGTGGCAGTTAAATTCCCCCTCAGCTATGCCCATGACTAAGAACTTCATTACCTGATAGAACATGTATTCACGTAATCATACGGAATTAAATAACAAACTTAACTAAACGTGGTGATTAAAATTAATCTCAATGTTTAATTATACGGTTATATTGTTGATTCTTAATAACTTACACGATATTATCTCTCTAACTAGCTATAAAATAAAGAATAAACAGAGATGGGAGCAAGGGGAATGTTCAGAACATTATCGATCTGCACAATAGCGGCAATACTTAGTTTGACACAGATTTCTATTTCTCTCGCTGCAAACAAGAAACCAGTCATCAACCCTGCTAACGATGTCCGCTTTCAACGTCCCTTTATTATTGGCATCGTTGCTTTCAATAAAGGCAACTATGCTAAAGCGATTAAAAAATTCCAGCGCGCATTAAAAGTTGCCCCAAATAATAAAGGTGCCCTCACCTATTTAATGTTTGCTGGCTTTAAAGCTGAAAATGGCAAAGTCACTGCACAGGCTGGTGACAAATTAATTGCCAATGGTGATGACTCAAGTCGCACACTATTTATTACCGCTAAAGGCCACCGACTTGCTAAAAATGAAAACCGTGCACGTGAATATTTTGGTCGTATTGCTGATCGTCCTGATGATCCATATCAAACATCAGCTGAACTAGCCCTTGCTGAAACAGGGCTTAGTTACCGTCCAAAAGGTTTCAATGGATCAATCATTACCGCCTATGAGCGTGACACCAATATTTCATCGGCACCAAGTGATTCAGCTAACGTAAATGCATCAAACATTAAAGATTTTCGTTGGACTGTTACCGCATCAGCACAATATAACCACAGAATTGGCGAGCGCTTTTATGTCGGTGTTACAGGGCTATTACTTGACCAATTCTACAAAAAAAGTGGCTCTAAAAACTTTGAAGTTGATCTTGCTCGTTTAGGTTTTCATGCCGGTATGGTTGGCTTTGGCTGGGATACAAGACTCGCAGTAGAACGTGAATTGGTTGGATTTGGTCACGATGAATTTATTGTAACTAATCGTGCGACTTTGACTTATAACCAGAAAATCACAAAAAATTACCGTGTTTCATTAGTCGCTCGTGTTGCCGATGATACTTTCCCACAAAATAGCCTACAAGACGCTAAGAAGTACGACTTTGAATTTAACAATCGTGTATTGCTACCATTCATTGCACAAGGTGCTTCTGTTTCTTTAGACTACCGTAAGCGTGAAAATAATACCGATGACACTAGTACCTTTTCATATGAGTCAGATCAATACCGCGCTAGCTTCTTTTCACCATTACCTTGGTATTCAACCTATATAGATATTTCGTACCGTAAAGAAGATCGCGATTACGATGAACCAAACCCAACAGACCGTAATGATAAATATCGTGAAACATCATTTAAAATAGGTAAAGTTTGGAACCGTAGTTTCCGTAATGAAATTTACTATCGCTACTATGATGCTGATTCATCTCTCGCCTCGTTCGTTTATAATCAAGAAACGACTGGTATTAACTTGATTTATTCTTTCTAAGCGTTGTCATGTACAGCGCATGCTGAAGCTCATCACAAAGAATCCAATTCCTATTGTCAGTACAGCAATACTGATCATATATCTTGGCTTATATGTTTTTTCAGAAACCTGGGTATACCGAACCTTACCGTATAAGGCAGAGACCAGTAGCATTGACTTTAACCAAACGATGCGAAATGCCTTTGCTACAATTTTAAAGCCAGATAGTTATTATCAAAATACCCTCATGACACTTCGTGATGATAAACCTCATCCTGATGTTGTTATCGTAAATCTTGATGCCGATCTTATTGCCGAACAAAACACTTGGCCATTAGCACGAAAAGTACATGCGGATGTATTTAAAGCCCTTGCTTCAATGAAACCGCGTACAGTTTTAATCGATATGATCTTCGAATGGCCTCAAGCGCCTTGGGTTCTTGAGTCACTTGGTAAACACATAGGTGATATGTCACCACAAACTTATTTGAAATTAGTTAGAGAGTTAAATTTTGATGGGCAGCTAAAACGCTCACTATCAAAACTTGATTACACACTAATCTACATATTAGCTCGTAAAAATGAATTTGCTAACGAACGCCAACGTAAAGAATATGCTGCCAATATGGCGCGTTTAGCAACTCAAAGTAAATTCAATGTTAAAGGTGATGGAGAGTTAGAAATATATCCTTACCAACGCATTCATGGTATTCGAACTTCAATTCTACCTTTACAAATTCGCGCAAAAGGTCAAGGCTTTGCATGGGTCAACAATGACCGCTACGGCACTATTGGTTCTGCTCCCTTGTTTCACCGTTTACAATCGTCCGGAGATAAACCCAAAAGCTATTATTTAATGAATACTATTGCTGAAGCGGTAAGAATATATGCCAAAGAAAAAGCGTATAATTTAACTCTCAATGACGGCAAGGTAGAAAAACTCCGTGTTGGTAAGTATGAAGTTAACACTGATGCTGCCGGTGAAATACAAATTAACTTCTATAACCGGCAATATAAATCAAAAATACCTTTAATTCGTGCCCACGATTTAATCAACGGCAAAGTTGACCCAAGCATGATAAAAGACAAACTCGTTGTCTTTGGATCAGATTCAAATTTATTACATGACTATCATCTAACTCCCGTTGGAAAAATATGGGGTACAGAACTTGTCGCCTATGGCGTTTCCAATTTTCTAAATGGTGATAATTTTTATAAACCAATATGGGCTGCATGGATTGAAATCCCATTACTGATTATTTTGTTTTTTATTGTCATACTAAGCTCTTCACGACTTAAACCAGTTCAATCACTTATTATTGTACTCGGACTTGCCTCCCTATTATTCCTTTATGTCGGCATGTTATTTGTTCAATGGGGCATGACTTTTAGTATTGTTATTCCTGTTAGTTTTATTGTCATTCTTTATGCGCAATCAACAACAATGCGATTTGTCATTGATGAGCGCCAAAAACGCTTATACAAAAATGCACTTGGTCTCTACCTATCACCACAGCTCACCGAACAAGTGTCCGAGAACCCCGCTTTACTAAGCCTAGATGGTGCCGAAGAAAACCTAACCGTATTATTTTCAGACATCCGTAGTTTCACGACTATTTCTGAAAGTATGGAAGCAGAAGCACTCACTACCTTTTTGCATGAATACTTCTCACCCATGACTGATATTGTATTCGATGCTGATGGCACTTTAGACAAATATATTGGTGATGCCATCATGGCATTCTGGGGCGCCCCTATTCCACAACAAGATCATGCTGCTCGCGCCACTGAAGCAGCCTTAGTTATGCTTGAACGACTTGATGAGCTTAGAGAAGGTTGGCTAGCTAAAGGGCTCCCTTCGATACAGATTGGTATTGGTTTGAATAGCGGACCAATGCGTGTTGGTAATATGGGATCTGATCGTCGACTTAGTTATACCGTTATGGGCGATAACGTAAATTTAGGTGCCCGTTTAGAAGGTTTAACAAAATATTATGGCGTGCGCTTAATCGTTTCTGAAAGTACCTGGCAAGCCGTAAATGGACAGTTTTATGGACGTGAACTCGACCGAGTTGTTGTAAAAGGCAAAGACTTAGCGGTACCTATCCACGAGGTTATTGGTCGTGGTGTGCCTACAGGCCAACTTGCTACTGATCTTGCCAACTGGAAACAAGCACTTGCAGATTATCGTGAACGAGAATGGGACAAAGCAGAACCCATATTCAAGTATTGGTATGATACTTATGATCAGAACCTCACTGCCGATATGTACTTGAAACTCATAGCAGAATTCCGCATAACACCACCAGATGAAAACTGGCAAGCAGTCAATGTAATGACGACAAAATAGCTAATTCACAGCCTAAATCTGCTATGATCCTGCCTCGTTACTATGACAAACAGGCTATAAGGCATGAGCAAATCACTTTTCACATCACTCTTTCTTGGCGTCCTTCTCGTCGTATCTATCGTTGGCTATAGCTTATACAACCAAGGTAGAGTTAGCCGCGCTGATCTCGATAATCTCAGTGCCACCGTGTTTCGTACACCACGCAGCATTAAGCCTTTTGAATTAACCGATCACACTGGTAAGCCTTTCACCCAAGAATCACTAAAAGGCAATTGGTCATTCATCTTTTTTGGCTACACTAACTGCCCTGATGTTTGCCCTAACACTTTATCAATGATGAACATCATGGCTGTTAACTTTGAACAGAAACAACCAGACAAACAAATACCTCGCTTTATTATGATTTCTGTTGATCCCGAACGTGACACGGTCAAACAACTTTCAGGTTACATACCATATTTCAATAATGCATTTGTTGGTCTAACCGGCACATCAAGTCAACAAATTGATGTCATCACCAAACAATTTGGTATTCCTTACTTTATAAATAAAAAAGCCCCTACTGATACTGAATATGAAGTTCAACACAGTGGCGCTCTTTTATTAGTAAATCCTGATGGTAACTTACACGCTCTTTTTTCTGGCCCACACGATGCCGCTAAAATAATTAGTGAATTCAATTTAATTCGATACTTCTACGAGCAAAATTAATGTTTATATTTAGAAAAATTAGTAACATCCTGTTAGCTCTATTATTTTCTAGTCCAATTTATGCTGATGGCATAATAATTGAAGAGGCATGGATCCGTGAAGCACCACCAATCAGTCAAGTTCAAGCTGGTTATGCAATAATAAATAATAATCGTAATCATGACGTAAAACTTATAGCTGCTAGCAGCCCTGCTTTTGGCAAAATAGAATTTCATAAAACAGTGCTTGAAAATGGCTTGAGTAAAATGATTCACCAACCTAGCATTACCATCTTGAGCAAAAATCACGTTATATTAAAACCTGAAGGCATGCACATGATGTTGTTTAACCCTGTTAAACCGCTCCGTGCAGGTGAAAAAGTAAATGTTACCTTTCAATTTAATGATGGGAAAGCAAGCTCAATAAGCTTTATTGTGAAAAAAACACTTGGCGCTAATACCCACCAACACAATCACCACTAATACTATGTCTGCAATTACAAACTTTTTTATTCGCGTTATCCCTCAACATGGGTTATCTAATCTTATCTATAAGATCACACGTATCCGTAAACCCTGGTTTAAAAATTGGGCAATTAATACTTTTGTTAAAAGATTCAATGTTGATATGAGTCTTGCGGTACAACCAAAAGCAGAAGCCTATAAAGATTTTAATAGTTTCTTCACCCGCCCACTCCGAGAGGGTGCTCGACCTATATGCAAACAAGGCATTTGTTCGCCTGTTGATGGCACAATTAGCCAAATTGGTCGCATTAATGTCAACACCCTGCTACAAGCAAAAAATCATAACTATGATTTAACTGCACTATTGGGTGGCTCTGCTACGTTAGCAAATAATTTTATCGATGGATATTTCTGTTGTATTTATTTGTCCCCTCGTGACTACCACCGTATTCATATGCCGATTGATGGCAGCTTACGAGAAATGACTTACGTACCGGGCAAACTTTATAGCGTTAATACATACACCGCTGAAACAGTACCCAACCTATTTGCAGTCAACGAACGTGTATTAAATATATTTGATACAGACCATGGTCCAATGGCAGTTATTCAGGTAGGCGCCATCAATGTTGGTAGTATGGAAACTGTCTGGCACGGCATGATCACACCGCCATACGGTAAAGAAATGACCACTTGGCATTATGATGAGCAAACAATCTCATTAAAACGTGGTGATGAAATGGGCCGTTTTAATATGGGCTCTACGGTTATTCTATTGTTTGCCAAAGATGCTATTGAGTGGAATGGTAGTCTATCAGCAACCGACACTGTTGTTATGGGACAGTGTTTATCTAATTAATCGCACATAATGTCGCTGTGCTTATCAACATAGTGACTGTAGCCCTTTGTGACGCCTCTAATACTACTTTAGTACTATTATTTTACTACCATCCTACATTCTGTGAGAAATTACCTACGCCAGATGCGGAATTTTCCTCTTGTGAATCCTTCCTAAAAGCATAGAATTATTAGTATAAGAAAGTAATAATTTTGCAGTGCTTAGATTAGCAATGGAGCAATACAATGGAACCAATTCATCGCCTTAATAGAATACACATTTTAGCGCTTACTACACTCGCTATTGTTTTCCTTAGCCCCTTAGCTCAGTCAGATGTTGGTATTGGAGCAATCGTTGTTGATAGCCAAATTGAAGGCAAAGGTGACTTTGAAACTAACGGTGTCATCAGTGTTGGCGACGTTATCACAACCGGTCCTAAAGGAAATGTAACTATCTTATTTGAGGATGAGAGTATGCTTACCCTCGGACCAAATGCGAAAGCACAAATCGTTAAATACAGTGAGACACCAGCACCAGGTGTTTCGGAAATAAAAATTATTACCGGTGGCTTTCGTTATTTTCCAGGAATTATTCTTGAAAATGGTGGCAAACAGGTTCTTGACAATGCTGGTGGTACAAGCACAGTTGGAGATAAAACATTCGGCCCAAGCATCGCATTATCAACTGACCAACCTATAAATGATGACTTATCGGCATTAAACGAGCAACTTACTGATATTAATTCTCAGCTTAACCTCATTTCTAGTAATGAGTTAAGCGATGCAGCTGGTACCGGTGGTGCAGGCGCTGGTCGTGGCGGTGGCACTGCCGGTGGCGGGCTTCTACCTGGCGAATAGAAAATATATTTTTTTCTTAATTTATTGAAGCCGGAAAAACGCACCACTTATACTTTCAATAAGTAATTTCTGCGGTTGTTATTATTCAATAACAACCGCTAATAATAATTGCATTCAGCAAAATAACAAATGAAGAGAGAAATGTTGTGGGGATAAATAAACAGAATATTCTGCCAGTCACTTTATTGGTTTTCTTTTTTATATTTATATTTTCTCCCATAGGGGAATCTAAAGAAGAAACGACTAAACTCACTAATAAAACACTTTCAAAAGAGAACAATGAATGGGTAGTTGAATTTAAAGGTCAACAACGCCCACCAAACTATACTCCCAATAAAAAAACAATATCACCGGCTTCAAAACAGCATAAAATAGTTATTAAAAAATCTATTCAAAATTTCTCTAATATTGTTAATAAAATACCTTATAAAAAGATAATCACTTACCCTCATCAAGTTATCTTAATTGTTGACACAAAAACACTCGACACGCTAGACCCAAAAATTAAATCTAATATTAAAATACGAGACGATCTTAATCGAATAATGATCCGTGGTTATAATTTCGATACCACATTGACTCCCCCTAAAATACCTGACAACTTAAGATTAAAAGAAAATAACAAAAAACAATTGTACATAATACAATTTGCGGGGCCTATACTCGATAGTTGGCGTAGTAAAATCATACAAGACAAGAAACTACAGATAGTCACCCATTTAAAGAACAATTCAATTCTTGTATTTACTGGTAAGGCGGATCTTAATCGGACTATTAAGGATGATGTTTTAAAAAATGTAATCCAATGGGTTGGCCCATATCATCCTGCCTACCGAATTTCACCTGAAGCTACTAAAGTAATGGGGGATAAAGTTCGGGTAACAGTCCAAGTACTTCCTCATAACAATATCAAAGAAAGTTTGTCGAAATTAAAAAAATTATCCAATAACATATTTAATATTTGGAAAACCAAAAGATACGTCAATATCACATTACAGATTCCAAGCAGTGCTATTCGTAAAATAGTGCATTTTGATGATGTTATCTACATTGAACCTTACAATGATCCAAAGCGTGGTGGTGGTAGACAAGCCAATATCATGGCAGATATGCGAACTGGAGATACCTTACCAGAACCAAGACCAGCTATTCCTGCAAATGACTACCTAAACTGGATCACTGCAAAACTAACACCTTCAGGTCAAGCCTCTCCTGCACCTTTTGGCTTTATTGTTGATATTGCAGATGGTGGTATCGATCGCGGTAATACTAATATTGGCTCTCTACATTCCTCTTTCCATGATGCTAGTGGACTTAGCAGCCGCTTATCCTATACACAACGAATTGAAAGAACCGGACCGGGAACATTTGATTTTAATAATACAACTGCCGCTATCAATCAAGATGATGATGGCCATGGCACTTTAATGGCATCTGTTTTAGCCGGCTATCCAACCGATATGTCTGCAACTGATAACTACCGCCATGGCCTTGGACTTGCCCCCTATGCACTAATAGGAAGTACAAAAATTTTTGAGATGACAGGCAATGCCACTTCCGGTTGGGCAAGTAATTTTTTACTTTCTCCTACAAGCATAGATAGCGAGGTAGGAGAAGGAACAACAGAACTCTATCGACGCGCTTATCTCGCAAATGCCCGTATTGCAGTCAATAGTTGGGGCGATACATCATCACCCGCTGTTTACACCGTTGCATCACAAATGATTGATGAAGCGGTAAGGGACGCGAACCCTGCAACAAATTCAACAGTCAATGATCTTGATGAAATGTTAATCATTTTTCTATCAGGAAATAGTACTGATGCCATGTCTGGGGTAAATCCGAATGAATTATGGGGTTGGGGATCTGTTGCTAAAAATACAATAGTCGTTGGGGGTAGCGAAAGTTACAAACAAGATACAAGTAACCCTGATGGTTGCGGAACTTCAAATGGTTCAGCCAATAGCATTCAAGACATATATCCTCAATCCACATGGGGACCCGTAACAGGTAGTAATCGCAAAAAGCCTGATCTACTTGCCCCCGCTACACGTATATATGGTGCTGCCACACAAGTCTCAACATACGCTGATCCTGATG
>JALTKP010000304.1 GCA_027078075.1 Gammaproteobacteria bacterium
TGAGTAGTCAGTTCTTGTAGTACTTTTTCTTTAATATCTGAAGCCAGCTCTGCATTGTCGATACTATTAAGCCGTTTGCGCAGTGCTTTAAGTGTGTAGTTGTAAAGGTTTTTTAAAAGTGTACCTTTCCATGAGTTCCAAACATCTGGGCTAGTAGCACGCATATCGGCAGCGGTTAATAAGTAAAGCATATCGAGGCGTTCTTTATTACCAACAGTATCTGCAAAATGGTTTATTACATCAGGATCATTGATGTCTTCTCGTTGAGATACTCGTGACATTGTTAAGTGTGTGCGGACTAACCAAGCAACAATACTCGAGTCGTAGGCACTCATATAATGGTGCTGGCAGAATTTAAAGGCATCATCAGCACCTAATTCAGAGTGATCGCCACCGCGACCTTTGGCAATGTCATGGAACAGTCCAGCCAGATAGAGAACTTCAGGCTTTTCTAATTCTTTAATAACTTTGCTGCAGTGCGGGAATTCATGACTAAACTCTTCAACCGTAAATCGGCGTAGATTACGAACAACAAATAAGGTGTGCTCATCAACCGTATAGACATGAAATAAATCGTATTGCATTTGACCGGTTACATGTTCAAATGAAGGGATGTAAGCACCAAGAATGCCGTAACGATGCATACGTCTGAGTTCGTGAGTAATGCCTTCAGGTTGGCGAATTATCTCCATGAAGATTTTTCTGCATGCTTCATCATCTCTAAATTCATCATTAATACGATAGCGGTTACGACGAATTAATCGGATGGTTTCTGCACGAACACCTTTCAGTTCAGGGTTTTGTTCTAATAATAAAAATACTTCTAATAGAACAGAAGGTTGTTCGTTGAATATTTTTTCATCGGTAATTTCAATAAAGCCTTTGCGTGATTGAAACCGATCATTAATTTTAATAGGTGTTTCTGATTCATGTTTGTAGAGAATTTCTTCTTGAAACAATTGCAGTAACATTTCGTTAAGGCGGCTTAATTCACCCACGGTGATATAAAACTGCTTCATGAATTTCTCTACACCGAGTTGTTGTGCATCGTCGATGTAGCCAAATTGTGTTGCAAGGTCACGCTGAAAATCAAATAACAATCGGTCTTCTCTGCGTGAAGTTAAAAAATGTAGTGCCATGCGCACTTTCCAAAGAAAACTTTGATGCATTAGCAGGGTGTCGCATTCTTCTTCGGTTAAAAAATTATATGAAATCAGATCACGCAAGGTCTCTGCACCGAAGTGACGCTTTGCAACCCAACCAATCATTTGAATATCGCGTAAACCGCCGGGGGCTTCTTTGATATTAGGTTCAAGTTTGTAGGCCGTGTCATCAAATTTATCATGGCGTGCGATTTGTTCTTTCCACTTTGCGGAAAAGAAATCAATACTAGGCCAAATATGTTCGGGGCCAGTTTGTTCACGCATTTTTTCAAACATGGGCTCTGAGCCACATAAAAGCCGTGCTTCCATCAAATTAGTAGCGATGGTGATGTCATCGGTCGCTTGTTGTACACAGTCATCGAGTGTTCTTACACTGTGCCCAACTTCCAGACCAATGTCCCATAAGAAGGTTAGGAACTGTGTGAGGCCATCGTGCCATTGACTATCATCTTTAGATGGCAGTAGTAACATTAAGTCGATATCAGAACTAGGGTGTAACTCGGCACGTCCATAGCCACCGACAGCAATTAGTGAGGGTGATTGTTCATCCTGATTGGAACCAAGAAAATGTTGCCATGCTTGTTGTAATACTTGATCGATGGTTTCGGCATGACGATGAACTAGTTCACTGGCATCAACATCGTTTTCAAAGGCGTGGCGCAGTTGTTGTTCAGATTGCTTCAGGTAGTCACGGTAATTTTTGATTCTTTCGGCGACACTTAAACCATCTGCATTGAGATTGGCGACATCTAATAATGGTTTATTCATTTAATTAAAATCTTCATCGGGACGGCGTGTCAGTACCTCATGCCCATCATCAGTAACGAGGATGGTATGTTCCCATTGTGCGGAAAGACTGCGATCTTTGGTTACCACTGTCCATTTATCAGGCAACACCTTAATAGTGCGTTTACCAATATTGACCATGGGCTCAATGGTGAAAATCATGCCTTGTTCCAGCACCAGACCGGTACCGGCCTCACCGTAATGAAGAACCTGAGGATCTTCATGAAACTGTTTACCAATGCCATGACCGCAATATTCGCGAACAATGGCGCAATGGTTCTTTTCGGCATGTTGTTGAATCACATGGCCAATATCACCGAGTTGTGCACCAGGCCTGACTAAATCGATGCCTAGCAGCAAACATTCATGGCTAATACGGCAAATTCGCTCAGCCTGAACACTGGGTTTACCGACGAGAAACATTTTACTGGTGTCGCCGTGGTAATCATCTTTAATTACAGTGATGTCAATATTGATAATATCGCCATTTTTAAGCTTTTTATCAGCGGGAATACCGTGACAGACCTGATGATTCACCGAAGTGCAGATAGATTTGGGAAAACCATGGTAATTGAGAGGGGCAGGGATCGCCTGTTGCTCATTAACGATGTAATCGTGGCAGATTTTGTCCAATTCATCAGTGGTAATGCCGACTTCAACATGCGGTTGAATCATTTCAAGTACGTCAGCTGCCAGACGGCCGGCAACGCGCATTTTTTCTATTTCTTCGGGTGTTTTTATTGTGACAGCCATACTTCTCTTCGTTTTATGTGTGTTAATGCTAATTTTAGTGAAAATTCACCTAAAATCAGCCTGATCCGTTGTCGTGGCGGGGCAATTATGGTATAAATCGCGCGCCGGTTTGGCAAATCATATCTGTTATTGAGTAACTTCGATACAGGTGAACATAAATCGCACACATTTTGGCACATAGGCTCGGGTGCTTGACCCCTACGTAATATAAGGGAATCAGGTTGGTCTATGGGAAATGTGGAGGCGCAACCCTAAACTTAGGAGAATTATCATGGCGAATGTTTCCATGCGCGACATGCTGGAAGCGGGTGTCCACTTCGGTCACCAAACACGTTTCTGGAACCCTCAAATGGCCCCTTACATCTTTGGGGACCGTAATAAAATCCATATTATCAACTTGGAAAAGACTGTACCGTTATTTAACGATGCATTGAATTTCCTTGGCCGTATGGCTTCAAACCAAGGTCGTATTCTTTTTGTTGGCACTAAGCGTGCAGCAAGCAAGATCGTCCAAGAAGAAGCTGAACGTTGTGGCATGCCTTTTGTTAACCATCGTTGGTTAGGTGGCATGTTGACGAACTACAAAACAGTTCGTCAATCTATCAAGCGCCTTAAAGATCTTGAAAAAATGTCTGAAGATGGCAGCTTTGACCGCGTAACAAAGAAAGAAGCACTGAACATGCGTCGCGAAATGGAAAAATTGGATCGTAGTCTTGGTGGTATCAAGAATATGGGCGGTCTTCCTGATGCACTTTTCGTTGTTGATGTTGGTTACGAAAACATTGCCATTAGCGAAGCCAAGAAACTGGGTATTCCAGTGATCGGTATCGTTGATACAAACAACTCTCCAGCGGGTGTTGATTACGTTATCCCAGGTAACGATGATGCGATTCGTGCAATCAAACTTTACACTGCACAAGTTGCTGATGCCGTAATGGAAAGCCGTCCAAGCATGGGCAAGACCGAAGGTCCTGCTGATGAGTTTATGGAAGTAGATGCTGACGAAGATAAGCCTGCTAAGAAAAAAGTTGCCAAGAAGAAAGCGGCAACTAAGAAGGCAACGACTAAGAAAGCGACTACTAAAAAGGCGACTACTAAAAAAGCCACAACTAAGAAAACAGCAGCAAAAGCAGATGCCGCTGATAAATCTAGTTCTGACGAATAATTTACGAGGGTTAGAAAGATATGGCCATTACAGCCTCATTAGTTAAAGAACTGCGCGAACGTACTGGCGCAGGGATGATGGAATGCAAAAAAGCACTCGTTGAAACCGATGGCGACATTGAAGCCGCAATCGAAATGATGCGTAAATCGGGTGCCGCTAAAGCGGACAAGAAAGCCGGTCGTGTTGCTGCAGAAGGTAAAATCGCAGTTGCAACAAGTGATGACGGTACAACTGCTGTGTTAGTTGAAGTAAACAGTGAAACAGACTTTGCGGCTAAAGATGATGGCTTCCAAGCTTTCGTTAAAGCGGTAACAGATTGTGCACTCGCTAACGAGCCAGCTGATGCAGATGCTTTATCAGGTATGGCGCTTGCGTCAGGTGAAACGGTTGAAGAAGGGCGTAAAGCACTTATCTCTGTGATTGGTGAAAACATCACTGTACGTCGTTGTACTGTTGTTAAGCGTCAAGGTGACAACCTTGGTACTTACTCACACGGTGTTCGTATCGGTGTGATTGTTGACCTGAAAGGTGGCAGTGAAGAAATGGCACGTGATATCGCGATGCATATTGCTGCGAGTAAGCCTGTTTGTGTTAAACAAGACGACGTTCCTGCAGAGTTAGTTGAAAAGGAAAAAGTTATTTTTGCCGCGCAAGCAGCAGAAAGTGGCAAGCCTGCTGAAATCATCGAGAAGATGATGGTTGGTAAGGTTAAAAAATTCCTTAACGAACAAAGTCTCTACGGACAGCCATTTGTTAAAGACCCAGATCAAAATGTCGAGAAGTTAGTTAAATCTGCCGATGCAGACGTACTTAGCTTCAATCGCCTAGAAGTAGGTGAAGGTATTGAGAAGAAAGTCGAAAACTTTGCAGACGAAGTTGCTGCACAGATGAAAGGCGAATAAATGACAACATCTTCATCACAAACCTATCGGCGCATCTTGTTGAAACTCAGCGGTGAAGCGCTGATGGGTGATGGAGATTATGGCATTGACCCAGTTGTTATTAGTCGAGTGTCAGGCGAAATTAAAGCCTTGATCGATATCGGTATTGAAGTCGGTGTGGTGATTGGCGGCGGTAATATTTTTCGTGGTGCAGGGTTAGCTCAAAATGGGATTGATCGGGTAACCGGTGATCACATGGGTATGTTGGCAACGTTAATGAACTCATTAGCAATGCAAGACGCGCTAGAACAAGATGGCATGAAGGCTCGAGTCATGTCGGCACTGAGTATTAATGAGGTGTGTGAAGATTACATTCGTCGCCGTGCGGTTCGTCACCTTGAAAAGGGTCGTGTGGTTATCTTTGCTGCTGGCACAGGTAATCCTTTCTTTACAACTGATTCCGCAGCAAGCTTACGTGCGATTGAAATCGGTGCTGATATTATGCTTAAAGCGACTAAGGTCGATGGTGTTTATTCCGCTGATCCTGTGAAGGATGCGAGCGCGACATTGTATGAAAGTTTGACTTACGATGAAGTGCTGAGTAAAAAGTTAGCGGTGATGGACGCGACAGCGATTGTTATGTGTCGTGATCAAAATATGCCTTTAAGGGTATTTAACATGAATAAGCCGGGTGCGTTGATGCGCGTCATTAACGGTGAAAGCGAGGGTACACTCGTTGAAAAGGGGAACGCAGCATGATTGATGATATCCTGAAAGATGCAGAAGTTCGCATGGGTAAAACCATTGAATCGCTTAGAAATGATTTAAGCAAAATGCGTACTGGCCGTGCTACCCCGAGTTTAATTGATCATATTATGGTGTCTTTCTATGGTAACAATACGCCGCTAGGACAAACTGCCAACATTTCGGTTTCCGATGCAAGAACGTTAACGGTAACACCTTGGGATAAGACCATGGTGCAGCCAATTGAAAAAGCGATTATGGATTCAGGTTTGGGTTTAAACCCAGTAACAGCAGGCGAAGTGATTCGTATACCACTACCAGCAATGACTGAAGAAACACGTAAAAATATGATTCGCTTGGTTCGCCAAGAGGTAGAACAATCACGTGTTGCGATTCGTAATATTCGACGTGATGCAAATGGTGACTTCAAGTCATTAGAAAAAGATAAAGATATTTCCGAAGATGAACAGCATCATGCGGAAGACCTCGTGCAAAAGCTGACGGATAAGAAAATTGCAGAAATAGATGCGGTGCTTGAGGAAAAAGAAAAGGATCTCATGGAAATTTAATATTATTTTCCATGATAAATTCCACCAGCATTTTTTTAAGTAACTTAATTAAGACGTAGCGTAGATAATATGGTTATGTCTCTTTCCAAAAAAGAAATTCAAATCCCCCCGAGCAGTGATCTGCCTAAACATGTTGCTATCATTATGGATGGTAACGGACGTTGGGCAAAAAAACGTTTTATGCCGCGCATTGCTGGGCACAAGGCAGGTGTTAAATCAGCGCGTATGGCTGTTAAAGTATGTGCTGAAAATGACATTGCGGCATTAACTATTTTTGCTTTCAGTAGTGAGAACTGGAATAGACCACGTAAAGAAGTCGATTTGTTGATGGACTTATTTATTAATTCATTACGTGAAGAAGCAAGGTCGATTAATGAAAATAATATTCGGATGCGGATTATTGGTGATCGGACTGCGTTTTCAGAAAAACTTCAGTCGCGTATAGCTGAAGTAGAAACACTTACCGAGAATAACACCGGAATGACATTATCCATTGCTGCCAACTACGGTGGGCGGTGGGATATTATTCAGGCTGTGCAGCAACTGATTACTGATGGTATTAACCCAGAAGAAATTAATCAGACGGTACTTGAAAAATATTTAACAATGTCAGACTTGCCAGCACCTGATTTATTTATTCGTACCGGTGGTGAGCACCGCATTAGTAATTTCATGCTATGGCAAATTGCATACACAGAATTATATTTTACCGACACTTTATGGCCTGATTTTTCTGAGCAACATTTTATTGAAGCTTTTTGTGATTACGCTGGTCGGCAACGACGTTTTGGTAAAACAGGCGAACAAGTGGAAACGGAGCATGCTTAAACAAAGAATCATTACTGCATTGTTTTTATTGCCGCTGGTTGTTGGTGGTATTTTATTGCTTCCTGTTGAACTATTTTCAATATTCTGGGCTGCCATTATGTCGGTTGCCGCTTACGAATGGCTTAAATTAAGTAACGTTAAAAGTACGCCTCTATTGTGGTTGGGACTTTTAATCTTAAATACTATTTTTGCATTGATCTGGTTTTACCCTGTTAGCGGTTTACCATTTGAGTGGTTGATTCTGATTGTTTGGTTATGTGTCATTGTGAGTTTTACCGGCGATCCCGTAGCACGATTACAAAAGTGCAGTGCAACAATGTATTCAGTGATTGCCTTAATGATCGGTCTTCTGGTTATTATTCCAACTTGGTTAGCGATGGTTTTATTGCATGAGCATAATCCTTGGATGGTTTTGTATGTATTTGGCATAGTTTGGATTGCAGATACAGGTGCTTACTTTAGTGGTAAATTATTTGGCAAACGTAAATTGGCACCTGCGATTAGCCCTGGTAAAAGCTGGGAAGGGGTATGGGGCGGATTGCTTGCCGTTGTTATCTATTCCGTGGTGATTGTTTTATTCTGGTTAGAACAAGTTGAACAACCGTGGTTATTCATACTGATTAGTGCGATGGCAGCGATAGCCTCAGTTGCTGGTGATTTGCTTGAAAGTATTTATAAGCGCGCTAGTGGCGTAAAAGACAGTGGTAAAATTTTACCGGGACACGGTGGTGCGATGGATCGGTTAGATAGTATTACCGCTGCCGCACCTGTGTTTACAGCCGGTTATTATTTAGCGGGATGGTTGTAATGCAAGCAGTCACAATATTAGGGGCAACAGGTTCGATTGGTGTTAGCACTTTGGATGTTATTCGACGTCACCCAGATCGATTCAGCGTGTTTGCTTTAACCGCGAATAAAGATGTTAAACGGATGTTAGAGCAATGCCTGGAATTTAAGCCACGTTACGCGGTGATGGCAGATGTTTCCGCTGCAAAAGAATTACAACAGGCAATCAAAGCTGAAAATATTGAATGTGAAGTTTTATCCGGTAATGAAGGGCTTGTTAAAGTCGCTAGTCTTCCGGAAGTCGATACCGTCATGGCGGCTATTGTAGGGGCAGCCGGTTTACTGCCTAGCCTTGCTGCTGCAGAGGCAGGTAAGCGAGTCTTGTTAGCCAACAAAGAAGCGCTAGTGATGTCGGGGCATTTGTTTATGCAGGCAGTTCGTGACAATGGCGCCGTGTTATTGCCCATTGATAGCGAACACAATGCTATTTTTCAATCGATGCCAGCAGGCTATAAAACGGGAACTAAACCCGTTTCTGTGCGTCGAATCTTACTGACTGCCTCGGGCGGCCCATTTCGTGATGCAGATCCAAAAACATTGGGGGCTGTAACACCAGAACAAGCAGTTGCACATCCTAATTGGAGTATGGGACGTAAGATATCGGTTGATTCGGCAACAATGATGAACAAGGGGCTGGAATTAATCGAAGCCTGTTGGTTATTTGATGTGGGTCCAGATGATATTGAAGTAGTGATTCACCGCCAAAGTGTGATTCACTCGATGGTTGATTACACCGATGGCTCGGTACTAGCGCAAATGGGTAATCCTGATATGCGCACACCAATCGCACATGCCATGGCATGGCCAGAGCGAATTGAGTCGGGTGTTGCACCACTGGATATGTTCAGCGTTGGGCGACTTGATTTTGAGCCACCTGATTTAGAACGCTTCCCTTGTTTGCGGTTAGCATTTGAGGCGGCAGAAGCGGGTGGTACGGCAAGTACTATTTTGAATGCGGCAAATGAAATCGCAGTAGATGCATTTCTTGATGAAAGATTAGGTTTTACAATGATTGCAGATGTTATTGAAGCAACCATGAATGCGATTGATTTTCAGGAAGCTGATTCTTTGGAAACCATTTTGTCTACTGACGCTAAAGCAAGAGAAGTCGCGTTAGGAATAATTGAAAACATGGTTGTTAATTAATAGCTTAAACACACGGAAGCAAGCTAAAAGATTATGCTCGATATACTTATTAATATAATTTCATTTATTGTCGTTATTGGTGTGCTGGTAACGTTTCATGAATATGGCCATTTCTGGGTGGCGCGTCGCTTCGGTGTCAAAGTACTGCGATTCTCAATCGGTTTCGGTAAACCCATTTATATGTGGCATGGTGCAGATGGAACAGAATATGTTCTGGCACAAATTCCATTGGGTGGTTATGTCAAAATGCTCGATGAGCGTAATGACGATGTTTCTGAAGCTGAACTTCCCTATGCTTTCACTCAAAAACCACTTTACGCAAGAATGGCGATAGTTGTTGCGGGACCTTTGTTTAATTTTTTATTAGCAATAGTTTTGTATTGGTCAATTTTTACTATCGGCACAGAAGGGCTTAAGCCTATCGTCGCAGAAGTAAAACCAGCCAGTATTTCGGAACAAGCAGGCCTGAAAGCCGGTGATGAATTTTTATCTATCGATGGCAAAGTGACTCAAACGTGGAGCGTTGCAGGCTTAGATTTAATTGCTGCCGTCGTAGAAGGGCGTTCATCAATCCAAATAGCAGTAAAAGATACTAATGGTGAAAATCAACTTCGTACTGTTTCTGTTGAAGGGCTTTCTGCCGATGTTAAGAAAAAAAGTGTTATCTCTCAATTAGGCATTAAACCTCAATTACCTGCATGGCCGGCCATTATTGATGAAATTAAGCCCAATGGTGCTGCAGAAGCAGCGGGACTATTAGCCGGTGACAAGGTTTTAGCAACCGACGGTGAACCGGTCAAGGGCTGGCGAGATTGGGTTACTCGGGTTCAGAAAACACCGGGTAAAACCATGCAATTAACGATACTTCGCCAAGGAAAACAACTAGTTATACCTTTGACGCCAGGTATAAAGATGCATAATGAGGTCCAATATGGCTATGTAGGAGCGGCAGGTTTACCTCCTCCAGCAGTGCCCAAAGAGCTTTTGGCTGTGGTACAATATCCGTTCTTTGCAGCATGGGGCGAAGCAGTTAAAAAGACTTGGCAAATCAGCCACTTAACCTTGCGTATGTTAGGCAAAATGGTGATTGGTGAAGCTTCGATTAAGAATATAAGCGGTCCATTGACGATCGCACAGTACGCTGGACGTTCAGCGAGTATTGGCATAATTCAGTTTTTGAGCTTTATGGCGGTAGTCAGCATCAGTCTAGGCGTGCTAAATTTACTCCCCATTCCGGTACTCGATGGCGGCCATCTTCTGTATTATTTGGCTGAGCTTGTTAAGGGCAGTCCTGTATCGGAAAAGACGCAGTTTTTGGGTCAACAAATGGGGATGGTATTGCTCGGCTTGTTGATGGTGGTGGCATTTTATAACGATGTGATGCGGTTACTGTAACCATGTTTACTGAATAAATAACGAAATATAATAAGAGTAAGTAATGAAACGATTTATTCTCGCTGTTTTCTTGTCTATCGGATTTATACAGGTTGCCTGGTCCGGTGAAACATTTGTGATCAAAGATATTCGTGTTGAAGGACTTCAGCGTATTGCTGCGGGTACCGTATTTAGTTATTTACCCATCAAAGTGGGTGACACACTGAATGATCGACGTTCGGGTAGTGTGATACGTGCTTTGTTTAAAACCGGCTTTTTTAAAGATGTCAGACTTGAAAAAGAAAATGACACATTAATCGTTTACGTTATAGAGCGACCTGCGATTGCAACAATCGATATAAATGGTAATAGCTCGATTGAAGATGAAGCACTAAATACTGGGTTGAAGGAAATCGGTTTTGCGGTTGGTCGTGTGTTTGATAAATCGCTGTTAGACAAAGTTGAACAAGAATTACGCCGCATTTATTTTAGCCAAGGTAAATATGGTGTTAAATTAGAAACAACCGTTACTCCACTGGAACGAAATCGTGTTGGTATTACGATTGATGTTTCTGAAGGTGTTGTTGCTAAAATCCATCAAATTAACATTGTTGGTAATAAAACGTTTGATGATAAAACTTTATTAGAAGAGTTTGCACTGAGTACACCTACATTACTTTCGTTTTATACCGGAAATGACCAATATTCAAAACAAAAACTAGCAGGTGATCTTGAGACATTACGTTCTTATTATTTAAACCGCGGTTATGTGAATTTTAATATTGATTCAACACAAGTTTCGATTACACCTGATCGTAAGGATGTGTTTATCACTATCAACGTCACTGAGGGTGACCAGTTTACAGTTAACAAAGTAAAACTGGCAGGTGAATTGGTTGTTGAGAAAGAAAAACTGTTCCCATTAGTTACGATACAAAAAGGTGATATTTTTTCTCGCCGTCGTTCAACTAAAACTAGCGAGAACATTACCCGCCAACTTGGAAATAATGGTTATGCTTTTGCGAATGTAAATGTTGTACCTGAAATTCTAGACGATAAGAAAGAAGTTAATCTGACTTTCTTTATTGATCCAGGTAAGCGTGTTTATGCAAGAAGAATTAACTTCTCTGGCAACACTCGAACACGTGATGAAGTATTACGTCGTGAAATGCGCCAATTTGAGAGTGCATGGGTATCGACTGATAATATTGAAGCATCTCAAGCTAGATTGAGACGTTTGGGCTACTTTGAATCTGTCGAAGTGGAAACACCAGCAGTACCAGGTACCACTGATCAAGTAGACGTTAACTATAAAGTTAAAGAGCGTGCTTCTGGTAACTTATTGGCGGGTGTTGGTTACTCTGATACACAGGGTGTTATTTTCAATGCCAGTGTTGCTCAGAACAATTTTTTAGGAAGTGGTAAGCGTATCGCTGTTGGTTTTGATAATAGTGAAATCAATCGTGTTTACCGTTTCTCTTATACAAACCCTTATTACACCGAAGACGGTGTGAGTCGTGGTTTTAACTTGAATTTCCGTCAACGCGATGCAAGCCGTGCTAACTTAGCCAGTTATTCTTCTGATCTTTTTTCAGCAGGCATTTCATATGGCATACCGATTACCGATGTTGAACGTATAACCGTTAATTTTAATTATCAGCAAGATGTGATTAATACAACGGGTAGTACGCCACAACGATTCCGTGATGATTTAGGTCGGTTAGATAGTAGCTTTGATCCCAATGATATCTTAAATTCAGATAAATCTAGTTTTAATAGTTTTGTTATGACAGCATCATATTCTGAAGATACTCGTAACAGACGTGTGTTCCCAACTAAAGGTGGGTTACAACGTATTAGTGCAGAGGTTTCTGTACCGGGTAGTGATCTTGAGTATTATAAAATTAATTACCGTGCTCAACGTTACCTTTCATTAACACGTAATTTAACATTGGGTTTGCGTGGTGATATTGGTTATGGCGATGGCTATGGTGACACATCTATATTACCTTTCTTCAAGAATTTCCTTGTTGGTGGTAGAGGATCAGTTCGTGGTTACACGGCTAATACGCTAGGCCCGCGTATTCAGGGTGGTGTTAATAATGACCGTCCTATCGGTGGTGATCTGAAACTGGTTGGTAGTGTTGAGTTAATCTTCCCTGTGCCATTCGTTAAAGATAAAAATGCTTGGCGTTTTAGTACCTTTGTTGATGGTGGTAACGTATTTGGTTCTGGACCAGGTGATGAAGAGTTTGCAGTTGATAACATTCGTTTCGCGGCAGGACTTGGTGTGACATGGCTTTCACCGTTCGGTGCACTAAGTGTGAGTGTTGCAGCGCCATTTAATGACCAACCTGATGACGATACCAAGACCTTCCAGTTTAATTTCGGCAACGGATTCTGATGTGCTAAACTGTAAAAATAGAGCGAAATACCGGAGTAGAACCTTGAACATATTGAAAAAGACAATTTTCGCAGTGATGTTAGCATCGCTAACAACATATGCTTCTGCGCAGGAGTTGCGTATTGGTGTGGTCAATCCTAACCGTTTGCTGGAAGAAGCGCCGCAATCAAAGTTAGCACTTAAGCGTTTAGAGCAGGAATTTGCGACACGTAACGGTAAGCTACTTAAAGAACAGAAGTCGATTAAGGGTTTAGAAGATAAGTTGCGTCGTGATGGCGCTATCATGGCTGAATCAGAACGTCGTAAGTTAGAACGAGATATAGTTAGTCGTAAACGTGAACTACGTCGTGGCTCAGATGAACTTCGTGAAGATCGTACTTTCCGCAGTAATGAAGAGCGCGGTAAGTTGTTGCGTTTTGTTAATGAAGCGATCACTAAAATTGGCAAAGAAGAAAAGTTTGATTTAATTCTTTATGAAGGTATTGCTTACGCAAATCCTAAAGTTGATTTGACTAAGAAGATTCTTAAACGCCTACAAGCGGAAGCGAAAGCCGGAAAATAATAACAACGGGAATTATTGTGTCACATACACTTGAAGAACTGGCTGGTTTTGTCGGTGGAAGAGTAGAAGGTGATACAACCTGTGTTATCGAGAATGTTGCTTCGCTTGAATCAGCTGGTTCTCGAGATATTAGTTTCTACACCGGTGGAAAACATAAAGCGGCATTAGCAAACACTCAGGCTAATGCCGTTATACTTTCCGATAAGCATGTAAGTTTAATTACGACAAATTTAATTGTTGTTGATAATCCCTTATTAGCCTTTGCTCAAATTGCTAAGAAACTAAATCCTGTTAAACCTAAGTCAGGTGTTCACCCTGATGCCAGTGTTGATCCAAATGCGAATATTGATGCATCTGCTTATGTAGGTGCACAGTCAGTTATTGCAGCTGGTGTTCAGGTTAAAGCGGGTGTTGTTATTGAGGCAGCTTGTGTTATTGAGCATGACTGCATCATTGGAGAGAACTCAACATTACATGCCAATGTGACTTTATGTCATGGAACAATTATCGGTAAGAATGCCATTATCTATTCTGGTGCGGTTATTGGTGGTGATGGTTTTGGCATGGCTAATGATAAGGGGCGTTGGATAAAGATACCTCAGTTAGGTATTGTTGAAATTGGCGACGATGTCGAAATTGGCGCGAACACAACTATTGATCGAGGCGCATTAGATAATACGGTCATTGGCAAAGGTGTTAAATTAGATAACCTAATTCAGATAGCTCATAATGTTAAGATCGGTGATCATACAGCGATTGCAGGTTGTGTTGGTATTGCTGGTAGCGTGGTGATTGGGAATTACTGTACGATTGCTGGTGGAGTCGGAATCACTGATCAAGTGCAAATAGCAGACAACGTTCACATTACCGCGACGTCATTAGTGACACAATCTATTTCACAATCTGGTGCTTATTCATCGGGAACACCGTTGCAGGAAAATGCTAAATGGCAACGTAACTATGTTCGCTTCACGCAACTGGATGATATGGCAAAACGATTGAAACGAATCGAAACAGAATTTAAAAATAAAAAATAAGTATTTAATGCTTATTTATAGAGGTCTTTAGTATGCCGAGTTTAGACATCCATGAAGTGATGCAGCATTTACCACACCGGTACCCGTTTTTACTTATTGATAGAGTATTAGATTACACGCCCGGTGAGTCATTAACGGCACTTAAAAATGTGACCTATAACGAAGAATTTTTTACCGGTCATTTTAATCATCATCCAGTGATGCCTGGTGTGCTGATTTTGGAAGCCTTAGCGCAAGCGACCGGTATTCTTTCTTATATTACGACAGAACAGCGACCTGACAGTGAATCACTGTATTATTTAGTGGGCATTGATAAAGCGCGTTTTAAAGCACCAGTTAGCCCAGGTGACCAGCTTATTTTAACAGTTGACGTTATTAAAGAAAAACGCGGCATCTGGAAATTTAATGCTGAAGCCAAAGTCGATGACAAAATTGTATCGAGTGCTGAAATTATGTGTGCACAACGGGGCGTATGAGCTTAATTAGTAAACACGCAATAATTGATGAGTCAGCAAGTTTAGCTGAAGGGGTGAGTGTTGGTCACTTCTCGATTATTGGTGCAGATGTAGAAATTGAGGAAGGTACATGGATTGGTCCTCATGTTGTCATCAATGGCCCAACAAAGATTGGTAAAAATAATAAAATCTTCCAATTTACCTCATTAGGTGAAGAGCCACAGGACATTGGCTATAAAAGCGAACCCACTCGTTTAGAGATTGGTGATAATAATATTATTCGTGAAAGTTGTACGATGAGCCGCGGTACTGTTCATGGTGGCGGCATTACACGTGTTGGTAATAATAATTTTATTATGGCTTATTCTCACATTGCTCATGATTGTCAGGTAGGTAGTCATATTATTTTTGCTAATGGCGCCTCGCTAGGTGGCCATGTGGTCATACAGGATTACGTTACCTTAGGTGGTTTCGCCTTGATACATCAGTTTGTTAAAGTCGGCACATATAGTTTTTGTGGAATGGGAAGTGGTGTTAATAAAGACGTGCCACCTTATATTATTGTTACTGGTAATCCTGCTGATGCAAGAGGGCTTAATAGTGTTGGCTTAAAACGCCGTGGTATTGAATCAAGTGCAATTAAAGAATTAAAAAATGCCTATCGTGATATCTATACCTCGGGCATGAAATTATCAGACGCGGTTGAACAAATTCAAAAGCAACAAGGGAATTGTGCAGAAGTGATAAACTTCGTTGAGTTTATACAAAACGCAGAACGCAGTATTGTCAGGTAAGTTATGCGCATTGGTCTTGTCGCAGGAGAATCATCGGGAGACTTGCTCGGAGCAGGAATGATAAAGGCTCTGCGTCAATCTGTTGGTGAGCTTGATGCAGAAGGTATTGCTGGTCCGAATATGGTGGAAGCAGGCTGTACTGCTCTTTTTCCCGCAGAAAAACTCTCGATTATGGGGCTTGTTGATGCGCTTGTTCATTATCGTGAATTACGAGCAATCCGTAATCAGCTCAGAGACCGTTTTATTGCTAACCCTCCTGATGTTTTTGTTGGTATTGATGCACCTGATTTTAATTTAACCTTGCTCGAACAGCTGCGCCGAGCGGGTATACCTACGGTTCAATATGTCAGCCCACAAGTATGGGCATGGCGTCGTTACCGAGTAAAAAAGATTGTGCGTGCGGTTGATTGTGTTTTAGCGCTTTTTCCCTTTGAAGCAGAATTTTACCGTGAACATAATGTGCCGGTAAAATTTGTAGGCCATCCTTTTGCCGATCAAATTCCGATGACAACAGATAAAGTGGCAGCAAGAATTAAGCTTGGTTTAGATGAGAATGCGACTATCATCGCTATGTTGCCAGGCAGCCGGATTAGTGAAGTGAAATACCTTGCCGAGACATTCCTTGAAACAGCGAGTTATTGTCAGCAGCAACGTAAAGATATTCAGTTTGTTGTGCCGTTCGCATCACAGACAGTCAGGGATGTATTTATTCAAGTTGGTGGTGAGTTAGCTAAGCAACTTCCAATTACGTTTATTGATGGGCAAGCCAGAGAAGTAATGGGCGCTGCAGATTGTCTTTTAATGGCGTCTGGTACAGCAACACTTGAAGCGATGTTAGTAAAACGGCCTATGGTTGTTGCTTATCGGTTTTCGAAGATAAATTATTTTATTTTAAATATGTGGGTGAAAATAAAAAATTTTTCATTACCAAACTTATTAGCCGGTGAAACTATTGTTCCTGAGTATGTACAGGATGCAGCTAAACCAGAAGTAATGGGCGAGAAGCTGTTAAATTATTTGAACAATCCAGGTGAAGTAAAACATATCATGGAACGTTTTACCGAAATTCATCTCACTTTAAAACAAGATACCGATAAACAGGCAGCTGAAGCAGTGCTCAAGGTCATCAATAAAAAAATGGAAAATGATAATGCCTGAAACAATGATTCTTATTGCTGGTGTAGATGAAGTAGGGCGAGGACCTCTAGCTGGTCCGGTCGTTGCTGCGGCTGTAATACTTGATCCGGCGAATCCTATTGAAGGGCTGGCAGATTCTAAAAAACTATCAGAGACTAAGCGCAATAAGCTTGATATAGAAATACGTGAGAAAGCCTTAAGTTGGTCTTTAGGCAGAGCAGAGATAAACGAAATTGATGATATTAATATTCTTCATGCCAGTTTATTAGCAATGAAACGGGCGGTAGAGGGACTATCAATACAGCCTGAACATGCACAAATAGATGGTAATCGTTGCCCGGAATTAAGTTGTTCGAGTGAAGCGATAATTAAAGGTGATCAAAAAGTTGCCTGCATTAGTGCCGCATCGATCATTGCCAAGGTTGCTCGTGATTCAGAAATGCTTGAAATGGATGTAAAATATCCTGGTTATGGCTTTGCTGCACACAAAGGTTACCCTACCAAGGTGCATATGCAGGCTTTGTTGGATTTAGGTATTACACCGATACATCGGCGTAGTTTTTCACCTGTAGCAAAAATAATTAATCAGCGTTAGCCAGAGAGTTTGATGTCAAAAGATTTTGTTCATTTACATGTTCACACCGAGTTTTCTTTGGTGGATGGGTTGGTACGCATCAAACCTTTGATGAAGGCGGTATCAGAAGCAGGCATGCCTGCTGTTGCCTTGACCGATCAATCGAATCTGTTTGCGATGGTCAAATTTTATCGTGCGGCTATTGCGGCAGGGGTAAAACCCCTTATTGGTGTTGAAATTCTTATTCATCCTGAAAGTGAGCGCGTTCCACCATCTCGGGTTATTTTGCTCTGCCAGAATCATGATGGTTACTTAAATATTAATCGTCTTATTACCAGAAGCTATCTTGAAGGTCAGCATCGCGGTATTCCGATGATTGAAAAGCAGTGGCTAGACGGCAGTACTGATGGTTTGATTGCATTATCGGCTGGTCGTAGTGGTGATATCGGTCAAGCATTACTTGCTGATGATATACGACAAGCAACACAATTATTAGAAGGTTGGTCAGCATTATTCCCTGATCGTTTTTACCTTGAATTACAACGTACTGGACGTGAACATGAAGAACGTTATCTACATGCTGCGGTTAAATTAGCAAGTGATAATAATATTCCTGTTGTCGCGACTAACGATGTGCGTTTTATTGAAAAAGAAGATTTTGATGCACATGAAGCTCGGGTGTGTATTCATGATGGCCGCGCCTTAAATGATTCACGTCGTCCGCATTTATATAGTAATCAGCAATACCTGCGCAGTGCAGAGGAAATGTGTGAGTTGTTTTCAGATATTCCTGAGGCAATTGAAAACAGTGTTCTGATTGCTCAGCGTTGTAATATCGAACTTAAATTAGGTACGTACTTTTTGCCTGATTTTCCTGTTCCAGAAGGGCTAGATATTAATCAGTTCCTAACATTGGAATCTGAGAAAGGCTTAGAAAAACGTATTGAACAACTTGAAGGCATTCAAGGGAAGTTCAGCGTAGAGAGACGTGCAGAATACTTCGAGAGGCTTAAAGTTGAACTCGGCGTTATTATTACAATGGGGTTCCCCGGTTATTTTTTGATTGTTGCTGATTTTATTAAATGGGCAAAGAACAATGATGTACCAGTAGGGCCTGGACGTGGTTCGGGTGCGGGTTCAATTGTTGCCTATGCGCTTTTTATTACTGATCTTGATCCGATCGAATTTGATTTACTGTTCGAACGTTTTCTTAACCCTGAACGTGTTTCCATGCCGGATTTCGATGTTGATTTCTGTATGGAGGGGCGCGATCGCGTTATTGATTATGTTGCGCGTACTTATGGGCGCGATAAAGTCTCACAAATCATTACCTATGGCACCATGGCTGCTAAAGCAGTTATTCGAGATGCCGGACGCGCACTCGGGCAACCTTATGGCTTTGTTGATCCGATTGCTAAACTGATTCCGTTTGAAATTGGTATTACTTTAACAAAAGCATTGGATCAGGAAGAGGAATTACGCCGACGTTATGAACAAGATGATGATGTGCATGGCTTGATTGATTTAGCGCTGTCATTAGAAGGTATTACTAAGAACGCTGGTAAGCATGCCGGTGGTGTCGTGATAGCACCTACAGCACTGACCGATTTCTTACCGCTCTATTGTGAACAAGGTTCTGAGAGTATTGTTTCACAGCTGGATAAAGATGATGTTGAATCGATTGGTTTGGTTAAGTTCGATTTCTTAGGACTACGTACACTTACGATTATTGATTGGGCAGTAAAAACTATTAACCGTGATCGTGAGCGTGCGGGTGAAGAGCTATTAGTATTAGAACAGCTAACAACAGATGATCCAGAAACATTTGCGTTGCTGAAACGCTGTGAAACCACTGCGGTCTTCCAGCTTGAATCTCGTGGCATGAAGGAATTAATTAAAAACCTTAAGCCAGATAATTTTGAAGAAATTATTGCATTGGTTGCCTTGTTCCGTCCAGGTCCACTTGAATCAGGCATGGTCGATGATTTTATTAAACGTAAACATGGTGCAAAAGTTGAATACCCTTTTCCAGAATTAGAAGAAGTTCTGAGCCCGACCTATGGAGTCATCGTTTATCAAGAACAGGTGATGCAGATATCCCAGATCATCGGCAATTACTCGCTAGGTGGCGCTGATTTATTACGTCGTGCAATGGGTAAGAAGAAAGCAGAAGAGATGGCGAAGCAGCGCAGTATCTTTATGTCAGGTGCTAAAGAGCTCGGTTTTGATGAGAAGAAGGCCGGCGATCTATTTGACCTGATGGAAAAATTTGCCGGCTATGGTTTTAATAAATCTCACTCAGCAGCCTATGCATTAGTTTCTTACCAAACGGCTTGGCTTAAAACGCATTACCCCGCAGCATTTATGGCAGCCGTACTTTCATCAGACATGGATAACACAGATAAAGTAGTGACCTTGATTGATGAATGTCGCACCATGAAATTAAAAGTATTACCGCCTAACGTTAATACTTGCGATTACATGTTTAAGTCGAATGGCGAAGATGAAGTATTCTATGGATTGGGTGCGATTAAAGGTGTTGGTGAAGGTGCATTAGAAAGTGTCATTATTGAAAGAACTGAAAATGGTTTATTCAGTGATATTTTTGATTTCTGTCGCAGGGTAGATTCTCGAAAATTAAACCGTCGTGTTTTGGAAGCATTGATTCGAGCTGGTGCTTTAGATGGTCTTGGACCAAATCGCGCAACGTTGATTGCATCGTTAGGACTAGCCTTAAAAAGTGCCGACCAATATCTTAAAGATCAAGCGCGCGGGCAAGATGACTTATTTGGTGGCGCTGTAGAGCACGAACAAGTTGTGTCTTTTGATGAACAAGAAGACTGGACCGAGAAAGAACGGCTAGAGGCGGAAAAAGAAACACTCGGATTATATTTAACCGGTCATCCTATTGCGCAATATGAAAAAGAATTGAGCCGGTTTATTTCGACACGTCTTGCTGATATACAACCATCAAGAGATAAACAGGAACAAACGGTAGCCGGCTTAGTGGTTGCCCTGCAAACGCGCAACACCAAGACCGGTGGTCGAATTGGTTTTATGACACTGGATGATCGCAGTGGCCGATTAGAAGTGGCTGCCTTTACTGATGTGTTTGCACAATTTCAGGATTTAATTGGTAAAGATCGTCTTCTCGTGATTAAAGGCCCCGTTGCCGAAGACGACTACAGTGGAGGATTGCGGCTACGTGCCACGCATATCTATGACATTGATCAAGCAAGAGAAAATTATTCACGTCAGTTGGTTATCCGTATTCCTGCTGATAAGGCGGGGAATGGATTTGTTGAGTCTTTAGAGCAGGTATTAACACCGTATAAAAATGGCCAATGTCCAGTCTGTATCGATTATCAGCGCTCGGATTCTTCTACACGGCTGCTTTTAGGGGAAGAATGGCGTATTCGCCCAACTGATGAATTATTAATCCAGCTACGAAAATTAGCAGGGAAAGAACAAGTAGAACTCCTTTATTGAGATTTTATTAATTTTTAGACCGCGTATTTTGCCCTTTACGCCCAGATCCGGTATTTTATAGTTATGGACATGAATTTTCTTGAATTTGAACAGCCTATCGCTGAACTTGAAGCTAAAATCGAAGAGCTTCGCTATGTGGGTGATGACACTGAGATTAATATCAGTGATGAAATCCAGCGCCTGCAAGAGAAGAGCCGATCGCTGACAGAATCTATTTTTAGTGGTCTTGATGCATGGCAGGTTTCACAATTAGCCCGTCATCCACAGCGCCCTTATACATTAGATTATATTGAACGTATCTTTGACGATTTTGAAGAATTACACGGTGATCGCGCCTATGCAGATGATCACGCTATCGTTGGCGGTATTGCCCGGCTTGATGATCGTCCGGTCATGGTTATCGGTCAGCAAAAAGGTCGTGATACCAAAGAAAAGATTCGTCGTAACTTTGGCATGCCAAGACCAGAAGGTTACCGTAAAGCATTACGCTTAATGGAAATGGCGGAGCGTTTTACTTTGCCTGTGTTGACCTTTATTGACACACCTGGTGCATACCCTGGTATTGGTGCTGAAGAACGTGGTCAAAGTGAAGCTATTGCGCGTAACTTATTTGTATTAGCCGATTTAAAAACACCGATTATTTGTACTGTGATTGGTGAAGGTGGTTCAGGTGGTGCACTTGCCATTGGCGTTGGTGATCGTTTGAACATGTTGCAGTACAGTACTTACTCAGTGATTTCACCTGAAGGTTGTGCATCTATTCTTTGGAAAAGCGCCGAAAAAGCCTCCGATGCAGCTGAAGCAATGGGGATCACAGCACAACGTTTAAAAGAACTTGAATTAGTCGATACAATTATTCCTGAGCCACTTGGTGGCGCACATCGTGACATGGATACCATGGCTCGTACCTTAAAACATTCATTAGTCGAATCACTGGATGCGCTTGTTCGAACGCCAATTGATCGTTTGTTGGAACAGCGTTACGAACGTTTATCAAGCATCGGTAATTATCAGGAACAATAAGACAGCACCATGTCTTTTTCATCCCAGCAACTGCATGATGCGCTTCGCACATGCAGTTTGCGTTTAAGTACTCAGCCATCTTGTTATTGGGTTGCCTATAGCGGCGGGATGGACTCTCATATTTTGTTACATGCAATTGCTCAGTGTCGAAATAAGATCGATGCAGAGATCAAAGCCATTTACGTCGAACATGGTTTACAAGCGGTGTCACATGATTGGGCAAGCCATTGTGAAGAAGTTTGTCAGCAATTAAAAATTCCTTTATCCGTTATTCATGTCGATGCAAAAGCAAAAAAAGGTGAAAGCCCTGAGGCAGCAGCGCGCACGGCACGTTATGAGGCGTTAGCAACTGTCATGTCTTCTAACGATGTAATGCTAACCGCGCAACATGAGCGCGATCAAACTGAAACTTTATTTTTGCAACTTATGCGCGGTGCGGGTACACGTGGTTTATCGGCTATGCCGGAACTTACTACGTTAGGGAAAGGGCAGTTGTATCGTCCCTTGTTAAATGTGGGTTACCTATCGTTACAAGATTACGCGCAGCAACATGGTTTGCAATGGATTGATGATCCTTCCAATCAGGAATCTCGATTTGATCGTAATTTATTACGCAATGATGTATTGCCGTTATTACGTGAACGCTGGTCTTCACTTGATACCACGGTTCGGCGGGTAGCCTCACAACAAGCCGAAGCACAGCAGTTGCTATCTGAGCTGGCAGCGCAAGATAGTGCAACACTCATCGATGCCGTTGGTGCGTTAGCTATTCCCGAGTTATTGTTATTATCGGCTGCTCGGCAACGTAATGTATTACGTTTTTGGCTTGAAAATTCAGGTATGCGACCACCTTCAGCCAAAAAGCTGGCTCAATTACAGCATGATGCAATTAATGCCGCAGAAGATCGTAATCCCTGTGTCTCATGGCAAGGTTGTGAGGTTCGGCGATATCGTGATCGTCTCTATGCCATGCCGCCTTTACAGGAATTAGACACCAATATCAGTTTGGACTGGCAGCCTGGGCAGACATTGGTATTACCCGCTGCATCTGGAATCTTGTTATCTCGTGCAGTGAAAGGGCAAGGGGTGTTTTTAGATGGTCAGGCAACATTAAAGTATCGCCGAGGAGGTGAACGTTGCCAACCTGCCGGTAAAACAGGGCATACTAGCCTGAAAAAGCTGTTTCAAGAAGCCGGTATTCCCCCGTGGCAACGTAATCGGACCCCGCTTGTTTATGTCGATGATGAGCTGGCAGCCATTCCCGGGCTTTGTGTTTGCGAACCATTCGCCGCATCTGGCGAAATGAGTGGTTTTGAACTGGACTGGCAACCAAACTAACAATTCCTTCTGCAAGCCACTGATTTTCGATTTATTGTTCATAAACTTTGCTTAGAACCCCATACGCTCATTGAGTATTCACCTATGTGCTGGTAACATGTAATCCCGTCTAGCAATGCAATTTTTGCTCACTAATTTCGACGGGATTTCCACTAAATGACCAGATTTATATTTATTACAGGCGGCGTAGTTTCTTCTTTAGGGAAGGGCATTGCCTCTGCCTCATTAGGCGCAATCCTTGAAACACGTGGTCTTAAAGTGACCATGATGAAGCTGGATCCGTATATTAACGTTGATCCAGGCACGATGAGCCCATTCCAGCATGGCGAAGTCTATGTAACTGAAGACGGTGCCGAGACTGATCTCGATTTAGGTCACTATGAACGTTTTGTCCGAACTACCATGGGCAAGCGCAATAACTTCACTACTGGTCAGGTTTATGACAGCGTTTTGCGCAAAGAGCGCCGTGGTGAGTACCTTGGCGGTACAGTGCAGGTTATTCCGCATATTACCGATGAAATCAAACGTCGCATACTGGCAGGTGCCGGTGATGCTGATGTGGCAATGGTCGAAATTGGCGGTACGGTGGGTGATATTGAATCACTACCATTCCTTGAAGCGATTCGTCAGTTAGGCGTTGAGCTGGGGCATACACACAGCTTATTCCTTCACTTGACCTTACTACCTTACATTGCGGTTGCTGGTGAAGTGAAAACTAAACCAACGCAGCATTCGGTGAAAGAATTACGCAGTATTGGTATTCAACCAGATATCTTAATGTGTCGTTCTGAAAAACCGATGTTAGAAGAAGATCGCCGTAAGATTGCATTGTTTACTAATGTAGCTGAGCGTGCGGTTATCTCTGCTGTCGACATTGACAGTATTTACAAAATTCCGCGTGCCTTACATGAACAAGGTATGGATGACATCGTTGTTGAAAAAATGCAGATGGATGTGAAGCCAGCTGATTTAAGTCAGTGGGATGCTGTCACCGAAGCAAGAGATAATCCAGAAGCCGAAGTGAATGTAGCAATGGTTGGTAAATATGTAGATCTGACCGAATCATACAAATCATTATCAGAATCATTAATTCATGCCGGTATGCATACACGTACCCGCGTTAATATTACTTACTTTGATTCTGAAGACATCGAGAAAGACGGTGGCAAGAGCCTTGCAGGGATGGATGCTATTTTAGTCCCCGGTGGTTTTGGTGAACGTGGTGTTGAAGGTAAAATTCGTACGGCACAATATGCACGAGAAAATAAGATTCCTTACTTTGGTATTTGTTTAGGTATGCAAGTTGCGGTAATTGATTACGCACGTAATGTTGCTGGACTTGAAAATGCCAATAGCACTGAGTTTGATACCAGTACGCCACACCCAGTGATTGCCTTGATTACTGAATGGGTGAATGAAGACGGACAAATAGAACAGCGAGATGAAAACTCAGATATGGGTGGCACCATGCGTTTGGGTGGTCAGAAATGTAAGCTCGCTGAAAATAGTCGCAGTCACCAAATGTACAATGCTGATGTGATTGTTGAACGTCATCGTCACCGTTATGAATTTAACAATGGCTATCTTGAACAACTCGAAAAAGCAGGCTTGCTGATTGCAGGTAAGTCAGTGGATGGTAAGTTAGTTGAAATGGTGGAAATTGAAGATCATCCTTGGTTTGTTGCTTGTCAGTTCCATCCGGAATTCACTTCAACACCTCGCGAAGGTCATCCATTATTTATTGGCTTTATTAAAGCCGCACGTGAACATTTAGCTGAACAGGCTAAGAAGAAGGATGTAGCATGAAGTTATGTGGGTTTGAAGTCGGTTTAGACCAACCACTGTTTTTATTAGCCGGTACCTGTGTCATTGAAAGTGAACAAATGGCGTTGGATACAGCGGGTGCACTAAAAGAATTAACGGATGAATTGGGTATTCCTTTCATTTATAAATCATCGTTTGATAAAGCTAACCGTTCCTCGCATTCCAGCTTTCGTGGTTTGGGAATGGAAGAAGGTTTACGAATCTTACAAGCGGTAAAAGATCAAATTGGTGTGCCCGTTGTTACCGATGTGCATGAAGACACACCGCTAAATGAAGTCGCCTCTGTGGTTGACCTATTGCAAACTCCCGCGTTTCTTTGTCGTCAAACTAATTTTATTCAGGCAGTTGCTTCACAAGGTTTGCCAGTAAATATTAAGAAGGGACAATTCCTTGCCCCGTGGGATATGAAGCACGTGGTTGATAAAGCCACCGCAACTGGTAACGATCAAATTATGGTTTGTGATCGCGGTGTCTCATTTGGTTATAACAATCTGGTTTCAGATATGCGTGGCTTAGCTGTGATGCGTGAAACAAATTGCCCAGTTGTATTTGATGCAACTCACTCTGTGCAATTACCAGGTGGACAGGGTAGCTGTTCTGGTGGACAACGCGAACATGTACCGGTACTTGCTCGTGCCGCAGTAGCTGCAGGCATTTCAGGTATTTTTATGGAAACACATCCTGACCCAGAAAAAGCCTTGAGTGATGGTCCTAATTCATGGCCGTTGCATCGCATGAAAGAATTATTTGAAGTGCTACTGCAAATTGACCGTGGCGTTAAAGCGGCTGGGTTTGCTGAAAACAATATGTAGCACTGAATATATAGAAATTACTTAACTTTATTATTAATTATTAGATTGGAGATTCTGCAACATGGCAGATGATATGAGTATTGCAAAAATTCACGGTCGCCAAATCATTGATTCACGTGGCAACCCAACAGTAGAAGTTGATGTGACATTAGCATCAGGTGTTATGGGACGTGCGGCTGTGCCATCAGGCGCATCAACGGGTTCACGCGAAGCAGTTGAATTACGTGACGGTGACAAGAGTCGTTTCGGCGGTAAGAGCGTAATGAAAGCTATCGCCAATGTGAATGGTGAAATTGCTGATGCCCTAGTCGGTATGGCAGCAAGTGAACAACAAGCGATTGATGAAAAAATGATCGCCCTAGATGGCACTGAAAATAAAGGTCGCCTTGGTGCGAATGCTTTATTAGCTGTTTCAATGGCAGTGGCAAAAGCGGCAGCAATCCAATCAGGTCAACCTCTGTATGAATATTTATGTACTGGCAGTTACTCAATGCCTGTACCGATGATGAATATTATTAATGGTGGTGAGCACGCGGATAACAGCGTTGATATCCAAGAGTTCATGATCATGCCAGTAGGTGCGCCGAGTCTTTCTGAAGCGGTACGTTACGGCACAGAAGTTTTCCATGCTCTGAAATCTGTTTTACAAAAGAAAGGCTTGAATACCGCTGTTGGTGATGAAGGTGGTTTTGCACCTGACTTGCCATCAAATGAATCAGCGATTCAAGTTATTCTTGAAGCAATCGAAATGGCGGGTTACAAAGCTGGTGAAGATATTTACATTGGTATTGATGCCGCGAGTTCTGAATTCTACAAAGATGGTAAATATGTATTGCAATCAGATGGTCGCTCATTAACTTCTGCTGAATTTGTTGATTACTTAGCTGACTGGTGTGACAAGTACCCAATTTTATCTATTGAAGATGGACTTGATGAAGGCGATTGGGATGGTTGGAAATTACTAACTGAAAAGTTAGGCGATAAAGTTCAACTAGTAGGTGATGATTTGTTCGTTACTAATACTAAAATCTTGCAAGAAGGCATTGATAAATCAATTGCTAACTCGATTTTAATTAAGGTTAACCAAATTGGTACTTTAACTGAAACATTTGCAGCGATTAAAATGGCACATGATGCGGGTTACACAGCCGTTGTTTCGCATCGTTCAGGTGAAACTGAAGATACAACCATTGCTGATATCGTTGTTGCAACCGCAAGTGGCCAGATCAAAACAGGCTCACTGTCTCGCACAGACCGTATTGCAAAATATAATCAACTAATTCGTATTGAAGAAGAATTAGGTGATAAAGCAGCTTACGCTGGCAAGGGTGCTTTTAAATTCATCTAGTTTTTAGGAGCGGACTTCCCAACAAGTATGAAATGGCTATTAGCAGGTTTACTTGTTTTATTCATCACCCTGCAATTGAGTTTGTGGGTGGGTGAGGGGAGTCTTGCCGAGGTTCATCAGTTAGAACAGCAAATCGAAAAACAACAAGCCGAAAACAAACGCTTGAGCGAACGCAACGCTGCGTTAGAAGCCGAGGTCAGAGATTTCAAACAAGGCCTTGGTGCCATCGAAGAACGTGCCCGCAATGAATTGGGCATGATCAAAAAAGATGAAACCTTTTTTCAGGTTATCGAACAAGAAAAACCGGAAACAAAATGACGGTTGTCGAACAAAAATTCTGGGTCATTATTCCTGCGGCAGGCATTGGTGCAAGAATGAATGCAGATTGCCCTAAACAATATCTCAAGTTAAATGGTAAAACGGTTCTGGAACAGACTCTGGATTGTTTCATTCATCACCCCCGTATTAGTGGGGTGGTGGTTGCTATTGCTGAGCATGATGAATACTGGCGCGATTTGCATTTTAAAACGGATAGACCTGTCATGACAGTAAAGGGTGGAGATGAGCGTTGCCATTCTGTATTAAACGCAATGCAAGGGCTTGCCGATTTTGCCGATGAGGAAGACTGGGTATTAGTTCATGATGCCGCACGTCCTTGTTTGCACAAAGATGATCTTGATAAATTATTGATCACAATGGCGACACATCCCGTCGGTGGATTATTAGGCGCACAGGTACATGACACAATTAAAAAGATTGATCCGGTTAACGTAGTTGAAGAAACCGTAGACCGTGAATATTTGTGGCGCGCATTAACACCACAGATGTTTCGCTATGGTATGTTGCGTGATGCACTTACCAACGCACTGAATGATGGTTATTTAGTTACAGATGATGCTTCTGCTATTGAACACGCCGGTTATGCACCCTTAATGCTTGAAGGCAGTGCCGATAATATTAAAATCACCCGACCCGAAGATTTAGCTTTAGCTGAATTCTATTTAAGTCAAAGGAAATAGTTATGCGAATTGGACAAGGTTATGATGTTCATGCATTTGCCGAAGGGCGACCATTAATATTGGGCGGCGTCACAATTCCTTATGATAAAGGTCTTGCTGGCCACTCTGATGCAGACGTTTTATTACATGCTATTTGTGATGCCTTGCTTGGTGCTGCTGCCTTAGGTGATATTGGACAACATTTTCCCGACACCGATCCGGCATACGCTGGTGCGGATAGCCGGCAGCTATTACGTGATGTGATGGCACTCATTATTGATATGAATTTAAGTGTATCTAACATTGATTGCACGGTAATTGCACAAGCACCAAAACTAGCACCGTATATAACGGATATGCGTAACAATATTGCTAGTGATTGTAGTGTTGAACTCGACTGCATTAACGTCAAAGCCACCACCACTGAAAAGCTTGGCTTTACTGGGCGTGGTGAAGGTATTGCTGCTACTGCTGTTGTCTTGCTCGATTAAAAAAGAATAACAAATGAAAACGCTTGAGCAATGCTTCGATATTGCATTACAAACGCCTTATGCGCATGGTGGTCCGGTTGCGAAAGGTATACTACGTGAATATGCCGAAGATTATATTGTTGACGAGATCCCTTTACTTGAACCTGATGGTCAAGGCGAACATGTTTGGTTAAAAATCCGTAAGCGCCATACCAATACAGATTTTGTCGCAAAGCAATTACAAAAGCTTGCTGGTGTTAAATCAATGGCAGTGAGCTATGCTGGTATGAAAGATCGTCATGCCCTTACAACACAATGGTTCAGCGTGCATTTGCCCACGATAGAAGAACCAGACTGGCAATCGTTAGCCTCTGATGAAATTGAAATACTTGAAGTGAAACGTCATTCGCGTAAGTTACGTCGTGGTACTTTGTTAGGAAATCGTTTTACGATTCAGGTAAGAGATATCGATGTAGATAATGATACCCTCATGCAACGTGCTGATGCGATTAAACAACACGGTGTGCCTAATTTCTTTGCGAGTCAGCGATTTGGTCATGCTGGTGGCAATTTAAATAAAGCGAGTGCGATGTTTGAAGGTGATCGACGCATTAAACGCCACCAACGTTCACTTTATTTATCAACCGCACGCTCGTTGTTATTTAATTATATTCTTGCCGAGCGCGTTAATGCTGGGAGCTGGAATACATTACAGCTTGGTGATATTTGTTTACGAACAGGTAGACGCGGTTTTTTCGCAGTTGAAGTTTTAGATGATGAGCTACAGCAACGACTTGCATCAGGAGAAATTCATCCCACAGCGCCATTATGGGGGCAAGGCGTTCTTCCTGTGACTCATGCAATAAAAGAGCTTGAAGAAAAAATACCTGTTGAATTCCCTTCCTGGTGCGAAGGGCTTGAAAAAGCCGGTTTAAAAATGGAACGGCGTGAGTTGCGATTGGTTCCAGAAGATTTTTTAATAGAACAGAATCAAGATGGTGTGAAATTCAGTTTTAGTTTGCCAGCGGGGTGTTATGCAACTTCGGTGATCCGAGAATTATTTGATGCGAGTGATTACAACCGCTTCAATAAAACATAAACAGCACCTGTGCCACCATCGGCAGGGCGAGCGGAACAAAAGGCTAAAATTTCATCACGTTGTTGCAGCCAAGAATTAATCTTATTTTTTAACACTGGTAATTTCTGTCTAGAACCATGACCTTTACCGTGCACAATCCGCACACAACGATCGCCGTGACGACAACAATCTTTCAAAAACTCAGTTAAAGCAATGCGTGCTTCATAAACAATATAGCCATGTAGATCTAATTCAGCAGTGACACTAAGTTGCCCTCTACGAAGCTGCTTAATTAGTTTTTGCTGCAAACCATCACGAACAAATAATAATTCTTCACCTGTTTCAACCTCTTCCGCATAGCTTTCATCAGAAAACATGTCATCGAGCACTTGCTTGTCATCGGCAAGTCGCTGAGCAGGGATGGGTTTGATTGGTTTTTGGGCATGATGCACCTTGTCATGCTCAAGTTTACGCGCATCAGAGAGATGTTCTCGAAACAGGGCTTTATCCGCATCAGAGATTTTAGGTTTATCAGCCATATTCTTTATTATAGATCGGTCAAATTGATGATAATGTTAGCATAAGTATTTTCTGGTATTCTGATTGTATGCGTATTTTGTTAAGTAATGACGATGGTTATCAGGCAGAGGGAATTATCTGCCTTCATCAAGCCCTCAAGGATAAAGCCGATTTAACGGTGGTAGCACCCGATCGAAATCGTAGCGGTGCAAGTAACTCGTTGACGCTGGATAGCCCACTTCGTGCCACGGAGAAAGACAACGGTTTTATTAGTGTTGAAGGAACCCCCACGGATTGTGTTCACTTGGCAATCACCGGTCTTCTCGACGAAGAGCCAGATATGGTGATTGCTGGTATCAATGCAGGTGGCAATATGGGGGATGATGTACTTTATTCTGGTACAGTCGCTGCTGCGGTAGAGGGGCGTTTCCTCGGCTTACCTGCGATTGCCGTGTCATTGTGTGGAGAAACATTGAAGCATTATGATTCAGCTGCACAGGCCGTTCAGATTATTATCGATCAATTGTCCCATCAGCCATTACCGGCGAACACAATTCTCAATATCAATGTACCTGATTTACCGTGGTCGGAAATAAAAGGCTTTATAGCGACGCGCTTGGGGCACCGGCATAAAGCTGAACCGGTATATCGAGATAAAGATCCGCGCGGCAAGCCTATTTTTTGGGTAGGTCCACCTGGTGAGAAACAGGATGCCGGTCCAGGTACCGATTTTCATACCATTGCGAATAATAGTATTTCTGTTACCCCCTTACAGATAGACATGACTCACTATGCTTCACTAGATGTAGTCGCTAGCTGGTTGGAAGGTGTTAATAAGTGAACGAGCTGCGTCACCAAGGTATCGGTATGACATCTCAACGGACTCGCGATCGTTTAATTGAGCGCTTACGAGATAAGGGAATTAAGAATATTGCCTTATTGGATATCATGCGTAGCACTCCACGACATATTTTTGTTGATGAAGCGATGGCATCGCGAGCCTATGAAGATACAGCTTTGCCGATAGGTTTAGGGCAAACGATTTCTCAGCCTTATATTGTTGCTCGGATGACGGAAGCTTTATTAGAAGCAGGACCTTTGGAAAAGGTCATGGAAATTGGTACTGGTTCAGGTTATCAAACTGCTATTTTATCGCGTTTAGTAAAACGTGTTTACAGTGTTGAACGTATTGAGGCGCTTCAACAGCAGGCTCGGTTGCGTTTTCAGGAGTTGGGTTTAAGAAATATTCGTCTTAAACACAGTGATGGGAACTGGGGCTGGAAAGACTACGCACCTTATGACGGTATTATTGTTACAGCGGCACCATCACAAGTTCCAAAGCCTCTATTTGATCAATTAAAAGTTGGTGGTCGACTCGTGATCCCAGTTGGTGAGAAGGGGGAGCAGCAGTTATTGGTTGTGACGCGTACCGAAGAGGGTTTTGATTCTAAGCACCTCGATTTAGTCAGTTTTGTTCCCTTGTTAGGTGGCCGTGGGTAGGTTTTCTGCATTTCTGCTAGCGCTTTTGCTTGGCAGTAGCCTTATTTCATTGTCTGGTTGTGGTGGACACAGCGGACTTGCTCCTGTTTCCAAGCATGCTCGAAGTACCGCTCCTCGGAATGTTACTTTTCATAAAGTAAGAAGAGGAGAAACCCTCTATTCGATCGCTTTTCAACACCGTAAGGATTTTAGGCAGTTGGCTCGCTTGAATGGTATTCGTAAGCCATACACGATTTATGTGGGTCAAAAAATTCGTCTTAAATCCTCTAAAAAGCACCATGCAAGGCACGCCAAATCAACAAAAAAAACGCAAGTTAGGAAAAAAACCTCAAAATCTACAATAAATAAATCCAGTAACAACCTGAAAAACACCAAGAAAACGACTAAAAGGATCAAGAAAAAACCCTCAACCCAAGGTTATGTTAAAGGTCACATTTATTGGCGCTGGCCTACTAAGGGTATGATTATTAGCAAGTTTTCTAAGAAATCAGCGACAAGAAAGGGCGTCGATATCGCTGGTCGGCTCGGCCAAGCTGTAAAAGCCAGTGCAGCCGGAAAAATAGTTTACAGTGGGAGTGGACTTCGGGGCTATGGTAGGCTTATTATTGTTCAACATAATGAAAGGTTTTTAAGTGCTTACGCGCATAACCGAAAGTTACTTGTTAAGGAAGGACAGCAAGTGAAGCAAGGTCAGCGCATCGCTGAAATGGGAAGAAGCGGCACAGATCGGGTTAAATTGCATTTTGAGATACGCAGCAATGGCAATCCGGTTGATCCACTTCGATACTTACCCAAACGCCGCTAACTGGCCTGGGTATTCAGACTCTGCACTTATTAGCCGATAGCAATAATGATAACAATAAGCGAGCGGAACCCTACGGGGTTATTTGAGTCATAGATCGGAGAATGTCAGGCTAGATTGAAAGATTTAGTTGTTTTCAAGGAGATAAGGCCATGCCGCAAAAGAAGTCTGATTCGCAAGCACCAGATGATGCGTTGACGGACGTAATGGAGGGCAGTGAAATGATTGTAGATCCTATTGAAGCCGAACCAGAAGTAGAAGTCAGAGCTAAAAGCAAACCGAAAGCGGTTAAAGCCAAAGGCCGGCCTGCTGAAGCAGATGCAACCCGTTTGTATCTGAGCGAAATTGGTGCCTCTCCCTTATTATCGGCAGAAGAAGAAGTTTACTATGCCAGAATGGCGCAGCGTGGCGAAGACGCAGGCCGTAAGCGCATGATTGAAAGTAACCTGAGACTGGTTGTTAAAATCGCTCGCCGTTATATGAATCGTGGTCTTGCACTGTTGGATTTAATCGAAGAAGGCAATCTCGGGCTTATACGTGCGGTTGAAAAATTCGATCCAGAACGTGGTTTCCGCTTCTCAACTTATGCAACTTGGTGGATACGTCAAACTATTGAGCGTGCCATCATGAACCAAACTCGTACGATTCGTTTACCCATTCATGTTGTGAAAGAAATGAATGTGTATCTACGTGCAGCGCGTAAACTCACACAAGAGCTATCACACGAGCCAAGTCCGGAAGATGTAGCAAGAATGCTAGATAAGCCGATTGAAAACGTAAAACGTATGATGGGTTTGAATGA
>JALTKP010000305.1 GCA_027078075.1 Gammaproteobacteria bacterium
GAATTATCTATCCATTGCCCGATCTGGGCTTATTTTTGTTATCCTAAATGGCTTATTAAGACAGATCTGGGAATTTCTGCATGAATGAATATTTACCGGGCTTGGAAGGCGTCCCTGCCACAAAGTCCAATATTTCTGATATCGATGGCGAGCGCGGCATCCTTTCTTATCGCGGTTACTCAATTGAGCAGCTAGCGGAACACAGTACTTTCGAAGAAACGACCTTGCTGTTACTCGATGGTATGTTGCCAACGGCAAAAGAATTATCTGAGTTCGATGTTGAGTTGCGCCGAAATCGTGTTGTTCAATACCACGTTCGCGAGTTGATGAAGACCTTACCTTCAACTGGTCACCCGATGGAAATGCTGCAAACGGCGGTTGCCAGTTTGGGTATGTTCTACCCAGGCAATGAATGCCTAACCGGCAACGATGTTTGTGATGATCTTGGTTATGTACATCGCATGACAGTGAAGATTATTGCGCGCATGGGGACTATTGTGGCGATGTGGGAACATATCCGTAAAGGTTACGATCCGATTCCACCACGTGATGACTTAACTTACGCTGAAAATTTCCTTTATATGTTGAACGGTAAAGAGCCTGAACCAGAAATGGCACGGATTCTTGATGTATGTTTAATTTTACATGCCGAGCATACGATTAATGCCTCCACCTTCTCGATGTTGGTGAGTGGTTCAACATTGGCGACACCAAATAGCGTCATGGCATCGGCAATTGCGACTTTATCCGGTCCTTTGCATGGTGGTGCGAATGAACGTGTTTTGGAAATGCTTGAAGAAGTGGGTTCACCTGATAAAGCCGAAGCCTATGTTGAAAATAAGCTGAAGAACAAAGAAGTTATTTGGGGCATGGGGCATAGGGAATACAAAACTAAAGATCCTCGGGCGACCATTTTACAAAAACTTGTAAAAGACTTACTTGAAGCGCGTGATGGTAATGTCAGCAAAACCTTTGAAACGGCGATGGCGGTTGAAAAGGCAGCAGAAGCAAGATTGGCAGGCAAAGGCGTTTATGCCAATGTCGATTTCTATTCAGGGATTCTTTACGAAGCGATGGGGATTCCTGTAGATCAATTTACGGCTATTTTTGCGATCTCTCGTTCAGCCGGTTGGTTAGCGCATTGGCGTGAGCAATTACGTGGTAACCGTATTTTCCGGCCTACGCAGGTTTATACCGGTGAGCCAGCGCGTGATTATGTGTCGCTAGATAAACGGTAGCTTTTAGTATGAGAAGAGGGCTGGTTTAAAGTTGCCAGACCAAGAAAACACATAAAACCTTTGGGAGATTGTTTTCCTGATCTGGCTATCTCAATTAGGCAGCAAGGGAAGGGGTGTCTGCCCAAGCTGGAATAGCTTCCAGCCGTTCCAGCCATGCGATGAGATTCGAGTATTTTCTGAAGGGTACTTTGGCGGTATCAAAATATTCAGAAAAGGAAGCGACTGAAAAGTCAGCCACGGTTAGTTTGTCACCGAGCATGTAGTCCCTGCCCACCAGATGAGCATCAAGTAACTTGGCATGTTGGTGAAAATCTTCGGTTGCTGCCGCCACTTTTTCGGCATCCGGCTCACCAATTTTAAAAATACACTTGAGCATGTTTTCAAACAGGATTGTGCCTGTTGCACGGTTAAAGTGATTTTGTTCCCAATTTTGCCAGCGATGGATATCAGCTCGTTGTTGTGGGTCAGCTGGGTAGAAGCTAGATTCAGGAGCTTTAGCGGCGAGATATTGCATGATGGCGTTGGATTCCCAAAGTAAGAAATTGCCATCTTCGAGTACGGGTACCATACCGTTTGGATTGAGTGCTTTGAATTCAGGCGTTGCTAGTTCACCGGTAAAGATATCGAGTTCATTTATCTGCACATCGAGATCTAGGTAGTTAATGAGTGCATGGACTTTGCGGCAATTTGGTGAGCCGTTTACAGTATAAAAATTCATTAGTCTCTCTCCTTGAACTGGTTAGTTTTATTAGTTACTTGCAATATGCAAGTAACTGTATGGCTAATCTAGTACACTAACTTGCATATTGCAAGTAACTAACTATGATATTCTACTAACATGGCTAAAAATAAAGCATACGGTACTGAAAAGGATTGTTTGAGATCGATGTGTCCGGTATCGAGCGTGTTAGATATTGTTGGTGATAAATGGACAATTTTAGTGGTACGAGACATGTTGTTGCTAGGCAAACGCTTGTACAGTGAACTAATAGATTCGCCTGAGAATATCCCGACCAATATATTGGCAGACAGGTTGAAGCGATTGGAAGCAGCCGGCGTTATTGAGAAACAACCTTATCAAGACAAGCCGGTGCGTTATGAATATCGTTTAACGCAGAAAGGTGAAGATCTTCGTCCGTTAATTAAAGAGTTAGCGGTGTGGGGAAATAAATATATTGAAGGTACGATGGTTCCGCCAGAAGGGTTTATGGATAAACCTTATCAGCCCTGATTGA
>JALTKP010000306.1 GCA_027078075.1 Gammaproteobacteria bacterium
AAAATCATCACGACGCATACGGCGCATTCGCACTTGCGGAAACCGTCCATGACCGGTATCTGGGTTGCTCACTGGAATTCTCCTGAACTAATTATGTTTTCAGGCAATCATCCTACCGGAGCAGAGCAATATAGCAAAGTGTCGTAACTTAGTGAGTGAATTGGTAAATAACCCATGGTTGAATGCAGAGAGAAATTAGGATGGTTTTGATTATATCACTAAGAAATACCGAATTAATATCAGACAACTCGGTAAGAAGTATATTGGCAAAAATTACCATGACCGCAATCAACAGGGTTTCTTTAATAATTAATCGCATGCTTTTACCCACCTTTTTTGTTTATCTTGATAGTATTAACGGCGTAAACAGGAATTATTAGCGGAAACGGTTGGCAATTTGACTGAGACCTATATCACAAAATAATAATAACAAGTATAACACTATGATTATATTCAGATTTATAACGTCTTATATGGCTGTTTTAACTCTGCTGGGAGCCGCTATTGGGTATTTTTGGCCGCCAGTGATGCTGATATTCAAGGATATATTCCTATGGATGTTTGCTGCCACCATGTTTGCATTAGGCATTGTGCTGCAGCCACCGGAATTGAAACAGACATTGCGTGAACCAAGGGCAATAGCCTTAGGTGTGCTGACACAATATAGCGTAATGCCACTGCTTGGTTTCGCTGCAGCGACGTTTGGTGGACTGTCACCAGAACTGGCGCTTGGTTTTGTTATTGTAGGAAGTGCACCAGGGGCGATGGCAAGTAATGTCATTGTCTATTTGGCAGGTGGAGCACTCGCTTTTTCTATCGCATTGACGACAATCGCAACCATGTTGTCTCCACTACTGACGCCTTTATTAGTCCAATGGCTGGGTGGTACATTTTTACCGGTTGAATTTCTGCCTTTGATGAAGACGATTTTGATGACAGTGTTAGTGCCATTGTTACTGGGAATGCTGTTACGCACACGACTTAAACGTTCATTAGCGGTCGTTGAAGAGATAGCTCCGGCTGTGGCTGCCTTGGCGATAATTATTATTTGTAGTTATGCCGTGGCAGCGAATCATGACAGGATCGCAGAGGTTGGTAGTACGGTTATTGTGTTTGTGATTTTGCTTAACGGATTAGGTTATGTGATTGGTGGTTTATTAGCGAAATTGTATCGCTTTGATCGCCGTCATCAGCTTACCCTCGCGATAGAGATAGGTATGCAAAATGCTGGTCTTGGTGTTGCTTTAGCCTTAAAACATTTTCCGCCCGAAACGGCGTTACCCGGTGCTTTGTTTGCCGTGTGGTGTATTGTTACCGCAGCGGGAGCATCGGCATGGTATCGTCGCCAATATAGAACAGCGATAGCTTAAGGACCATAACAAGAGAATGAAAAATACCTATTTTATTATTCTTATATGGCTATTGCTTAGCGGAGTTGTACAAGCCGAGACAAAGCAAACAATAGAGTTAGTCGATGGAACAGAAATTTCCTATTACCATTACCCTGCTAAAGGAAATCAACTTTATATCTGGTTAGCACCAGAAGCTGGGCTGCAGCAGGCTGAAAAAAATATTGCAAATAGTTTAGCCAGTAAAGGTATAGAAGTTTGGTATCCGGATTTATTTGAAACCAATTTTTTGCCAATAGCTGCGAGCAGTGTAGAACAATTCCCAGTTAACCAAATAAAGGCATTAATTGCCTCTGCTAACAAAGGTAAAGAAATTTATTTGGTCACCAGCGGGCGCGGTGTTGTACCCATTTTAAAGGGATTACGACAGTGGCAATTGGAAGTGCCTGAGAGCACAGTCATTAAGGGTGTTATTTTACTCAGCACTAAGTTCTTTGTTGAAACACCTGATCCTGGGCAATCAGGAAAATTATTACCAATAGTGAGTGCCACTAATATTCCTATTTACCTTTTACAGCCAGCGCAATCGCCATGGCGTTGGAAGTTAGATAAAACTATACCAGCATTACAAAAAGGTGGTAGTGAGGTTTTTTTACAAATACTTCCAAAGATAAGAGATCGTTTTTATTACCGACCTGACGCGGTTGCTCAAGAGTATCAAGCTGCTAGTGAATTGCCCTCTTTATTAATCAGAGCAAGTAATGTTTTAGCTACTCTTTCAGCTAAAAGAAAGGCAGCTGAATTAAATGAAGTTTCAACACGAAATATTGCAACGTCAAAAAAACAACGTAGCCTGACAGCTTATTTAGAGAAACCTGCTTCACCTTCATTAAAGTTGCGAGATCTGAGTGGTAATATAATTAATTTGAATGATTATAAAAATGAAGTGGTGATGGTGAATTTCTGGGCATCGTGGTGCCCGCCCTGTGTTTACGAGATGCCTTCTATGCAACGTTTAAAAGAAAGTATGCAAGGAAAACCATTTCGTATTTTAGCGGTTAATATGGCAGAAGATATTCCTACGATTAAAAAGTTCCTAAAAGAAAAGGTAAAAGCTGACTTTGCTATTTTGCTAGACAGTGATGGAGCCGCATTAAGGCGTTGGAAAGTATTTGCCTTCCCAACTACTTATTTTATTGGAAAACAAGGTAAGTTGCGTTATGGTTTTTTTGGTGGTCGTGAGTGGAATGAGCCTGATATTGTAGAATTGATTGATAAATTAATAAAAGAATAAACGCTATTTTATTAGAAAGGATTAACAAGATTTACATGATTAAAGAAAATAAAAAATGATCGTCATTGTGAGCGTAGCGCGGCAATCTCTATAATGATATTGCTAAATTAAAAAACAGAAAGGAAAGAATGGATGAAAGCACTATTTATGATTATTGCCGTCATAGTAATAGCTATTATTATTTTTTTCTTTATTTTAGGGCAAAAATCAGCATCAGGTAAAGCCATTGGTTTAATTGATGCGCATCTTGCTAAATGCCCGACAAAGCCAAATTGTGTTTGTAGTGAACACAGCGATGATAGTGAACACTATATAGAACCAATTATTGTTACGAAAGAAAGTGCCAACGATATTAAGAAGCTATTAAAAAATATCATTCAGAGAATGGGTGGTAAGATTGAAAGTGAAACAGATAATTATATTTCCGCAACATTCACATCGAAGGTTTTTAGATTTATTGATGACTTAGAAATAAAAATCGATAGAGATAAGAAGACTATCCACCTGCGCTCAGCATCAAGGGTAGGCTATAGTGATGCCGGCGTTAATAAACAAAGAATTGAGATATTCAAAGAGTTATACGTACTAGCGGGCGCAAATTAAATAACCGCCAATTATTTATTCACCCAATCCTGCGGCACTAGATAATGCTCATAAAGCTTGGCTTCAGGTGTCCCTGCTTCCGGTTCCCAGTTGTAACGCCATTTCACCAGTGGTGGTAGTGACATTAAAATAGATTCGGTTCTGCCGCCTGTTTGTAACCCAAATAGCGTACCGCGATCGAAAACCAGATTAAATTCAACGTAGCGACCACGACGGTAAAGCTGGAAGTCGCGTTCACGTTCGCCATATTCGGTATTTTTGCGTTTGGCAACGATTGGCTGGTAGGCAGGTAGGTAGTGATCGCCCACACTTTGCATGTAGGCAAAGCTTTTGTCGAAGCCCCATTCATTGAGATCATCAAAGAATAGTCCACCAACACCACGGGGCTCATTGCGATGTTTGAGATAGAAGTATTCATCACACCATTTTTTAAAACGTGGGTAGGTGTCATCACCAAAGTCAGTACAAGCGTCTTTGGATGTTTTGTGCCAGTGAATCACATCTTCGTCGTTGCCGTAATAAGGGGTGAGATCGAAACCACCGCCAAACCACCAAACTGGATCAGCGCCTTCTTTTTCAGCGATGAAGAAACGCACATTGGCATGTGATGTGGGCACATAAGGATTATGTGGGTGAATCACTAAAGAAACGCCCATTGCCTGAAAGCTGCGCCCGACAAGTTCAGGACGATGCGCTGTCGCGGCGGCTGGCATATTATCGCCTTCAACATGCGAGAAGTTGATACCGGCTTGCTCAAATACAGCGCCATCAGTGAGTACGCGGGTACGACCGCCACCACCACCACCTTCGCGGGTCCAGTTATCTTCTTCGAAAGTTTTTTTGCCATCTTCTGCTTCGAGCCCAGCACAAATGCGGTCTTGCAGATCGAGTAAGTACGCCTTTACGGCATTGATATCAGGTGTGTCCATGGGCGCATATTAAACCACAAATGACTGGTGATTGACGAGTGTTGTTCAGGCAGAGCGAATGATAGTGTCGGTTTTTAGATCACGGATACTGCTGGGGTTAGCATTAGGATTAGTTGCACCACTGACAATAGCATCAAGGTATTCGCCAAGCTGTTGGCGTACTTGAAGGCTAGTTCGAGCAGGATGGTGGCCTGCAAGGTTGGCACTGGTTGATACAATTGGCATATTTGCTTCACGGCTGAGACTTGCCGCAAGCGGATGGCTGGTGATACGAACTGCAAGACTGTTATGCCAACCAGTTAGCCATGAAGGCACCCAGTCTTGTGCTGGGATGAGCCAAGTTACGGTTCCCGGCCAAGTTTTGTTGAGTTTGCTGAGATCAGCTTTGCTTAAGGGTTTTAGAAATGGTTCAAGCTTGCTGAAGTCATCAGCAATCAGAATCAGACCTTTACCAGGATCACGTTGCTTGATTTGCAGTAGACGGTTAACGGCAATTTCATCCAGTGGATGACAACCGAGGCCGTAAACGGCCTCGGTTGGGTATGCAATCACGCCGCCCTTTTGAATAACTTTGGCAGCTTGTCGTAGTGACCAGCGCATGGGTGTCGGTTACTAGCCGAGTCGTTCCATTAAGCCATCGTTTTTAGCAATAACGGCTTCGCCATTGGCAATACGCTCATCTTTAACACGCTTGGCTAGGTCAGCATCGCTGATAGAGAGCATTTGTGCCGCAAGATAGGCGGCGTTTTTCGCACCAGCTTTACCGACAGCAACAGTAGCAACCGGAATACCTGCTGGCATTTGTACTGTTGCGAGCAGTGCATCCATACCTTGTAATGGACCCGCATCAATAGGAACGCCAATGATAGGTCTCGTTGTTAAGCCAGCAACTGCGCCTGCTAGATGTGCCGCCATGCCCGCAGCACAAATAAATACCGCACAGCCATCTTCTTCGGCTTTGGTTACATAGGCATGTGTTGCAGCTGGTGTGCGATGTGCAGAGGTAACACGAACATCAAATGGAATATCGAGTGATCTCAATACATCAACACAACCTTGCATAGTGCCAAGATCAGAATCAGATCCCATTAAAATAGCAACGAATGGTTTTTTCATAATAAACCCCACAAAGATAATTTAAATTTTAATTAATGATTAAGTAAAGAAATTAACTGTCTTCGTTTTCCTTATCTGATTCTTCCTTTGCAGGTGGATCATAAGGCTCAGAGAAACGGCAGTCTTTCTGTGGACAGACTTTTTCTGTGCCACGTTTTTTAGTGGTCTTAACAGATAAAATTGGCCAGTTACATTTTGGACACGGTTCGGCTAATGGTTCATTCCAGATTGCATAAGTACAATCCGGGTAACGTTGGCAAGAGAAAAATATTTTGCCATAACGTGATTTGCGTTTGAGAATTGTGCCCTTGTGACATTCAGGACATTCAACGCCAGTATCAGCCGGTTTTTCAAGTGGTTCGATATGTTTACAGTTTGGATAGTTACTGCAACCAATAAATTTGCCATAACGACCATGTTTAATGACTAAGTCATGTTCACAATCAGGACACTTACGATCTTTGATGATTTCTGCATCTTTTTCATCATCATCGCCATTGAGGTTACGAGCATAGTCACATTCGGGATAGCTCATACAACCGATGAAGCGACCGCGACGGCCTAGGCGAATTGAAAGTTCACCACCACACTTAGGGCATTTTTCTTCAATCTTTTCATGGGTTACATCACGACGGTCAACATTTTTGTCGGTGTGTTCCACTTTGTCTTTGAAGGGGCGCCAGAATGCCTTCATCAAAGGAACCCAATCTTTTTCGCCACGTGCAACCGCATCTAAATCATTTTCGAGTTTCGCGGTGAAATCGTAATCAACGTAGTCAGTAAAATATTTGGTTAAGAAACCATTGACGACACGACCAACATCGGTTGGCATGAAACGGCGCTTATCCATTTCAACGTATTCACGATTTTGCAGTGTTGAAATAATTGATGCATAAGTAGAAGGACGACCAATGCCGTGTTCTTCTAAGGTTTTTACTAGTGTTGCTTCGTTAAAACGCGGTGGCGGTTCAGTAAAATGTTGTTCAGGACGAATTTTAAGCAATTTAACTTTATCGCCCTCTTCCATTGGCGGTAATAATTTTTCATCATCTTCAGCAGGGGTATCATCAACGCCTTCTTGATAAACAGCCATAAATCCAGGATCAACAATGGTTGAACCATTAGCACGGAAAATATTACCTTCGCCTGCTTGCAAGTTAGCACCTACTGTATTAATAGTGGCGTGAATCATTTGGCTGGCAACAGTACGTTTCCAAATCAAACCATATAATTTATTTTGATCGGTAGACAATGATTTCTTAATAGATTCAGGATCGCGCATGGCAGACGTTGGGCGAATTGCTTCATGTGCTTCCTGTGCATTTTTCGCTTTAGTTTTAAATGTGCGCGGTTCTTTGGGTACATTTTCTTTGCCATAACGTTGTGTAATGGTGTCACGAATTTCATCGAGTGCTTCTTGTGCAAGTGTTACCGAGTCGGTACGCATGTAGGTAATTAAACCCACAGAACCTTCACCAGTATCAATACCTTCATAAAGTTGTTGGGCAATACGCATGGTGCGTTGCGTGGTGAACCCTAACTTACGCGAGGCTTCTTGTTGTAGCGTCGAAGTAGTAAACGGTGCAGATGGATTACGTTTACGTTGTTTCTTTTCAACTTTAACAACGGTTAACTCACCTTTTGATGCCGCTGCAATATTCTTTTCGATGTCATGCGCTTGCTCAGTATTGTCGACACTGAATTGGGTGATTTTTTCACCAGCATACTGTGTCAGTTTGGCAGAAAACTTTTTCTTTGATGCTTGTGTATCTGCTTCGATAGTCCAGTATTCTCGTGGCTTAAATTTTTCGATGAGTTCTTCACGTTCTACGATCATACGTAGCGCAGGGCTTTGTACACGACCAGCAGATAGACCACGACGAATTTTTTTCCAAAGTAGTGGCGATAAGTTAAAGCCAACTAAGTAATCAAGTGCACGGCGTGCTTGTTGTGCGTTGATTAAATCGTAAGAGAGTTCACGTGATTCTTCGATTGCATGTTGAATCGCTTTCTTGGTGATTTCATGGAATACGACACGTGTGACTTCTTTACCTTTTAATAATTTCTTTTTCTTGAGTAATTCAAATAAGTGCCAGGCAATGGCTTCACCTTCGCGATCCGGATCGGTCGCGAGATATAAAGCATCAGCTTTCTTGATTGCCTTGGATATGGCATCGATGTGTTTCTGATTTCGCTCGATGGCCTGATATTTCATTTCGAAGTCGTGTTCGGTATCTACTGCGCCTTCTTTGGGTAACAAGTCACGTACGTGACCATAGGAGGCGAGTACTTCAAAGCCCTTGCCAAGATATTTTTTAATGGTTTTTGCTTTTGCCGGAGATTCGACAATGACGAGTTTATTGCCCATATATATAAGAAGGCCGGTGAGGCCTTACGATTCCTTGTGTTATGCCTGCTCAAGGTGCGGCTAAATTAATAAAGTTAAACAACTACAAATCAAACTACATGATTAATGTAGCAAAGAGTAGTTTTCCTCAAAAACAAAATCTTCCATCCATGCATAGGCAGCTTCTTGACCTGGTTGGTTAAAGAGCACCATTAGAACTACCCACTTTACAACATCGTGATCCACTTCATCCGCTTCAAGCGCCATGATGCGGTCGATAACAAGCTCACGACTGTACTGATCCAGTACACCGGCTTGTTCGAGGTGCAATAGTAGTCCACGGCATTCAACATCAATGCGCTCTGCTTCTTCATCTGTATAGATGCGAATTGATCGAGGGCTTTCAAGGTTTTTATCGGCATCGTTTTCACGTAGCGTGGTTAAACCTTCCAGCCAATCAAACGCTTTACTGATTTCGCCTTGACCGAAGCCGGCTTTACTCAGCTCTGTTTGCAGGGACTGCTGGTCTTGAGGTGGTTCGATATCATCCACCATGTAATTCTCGAAAAGATAGACTAAAACGTCGAGTACATTTTCTTTCATAACTGTTCTTTAGCTGCGGCAATACCTTCCTCCAGGAAGAGCCACAATAGATCCTTGTATTTCCAATGAGGATAGCATCGCTGAAACATGCTCTGCCGTCAATCCACTGCGAGAAATAAGTGTATCGATGGCAACCGGATCATGGTCGATAAATGCCATTAAAGGTCTATTAGTGCTGCTGGAAGCGTCATTTTCATTAGGTTTAGGTGGAATTACTAATGTTCCGAGCAAACTTGCCAGTTCATTGACAATATCGTGGGTCGATTCCACCAGACAGGCTCCTTCCCGAATTAATCGGTGGTTGCCGCGTACCATGGGGTTCTGAATGGAGCCAGGGATGGCGAAAACCTCACGTCCCTGTTCAGCGGCTAGGCGGGCTGTAATCAAGGAGCCACTGCGGTAGGCAGCTTCAATGACTAAAATTCCGACACTAAGCCCGCTGATGATGCGGTTGCGGCGTGGGAAATTGGCTGCAATCGGCGTGGAGCCCGGTGGGAATTCACTGATTACAGCGCCCTGTTGGCTAATTCGATGTGCGAGCCGACTATTTTTAGCCGGATAAATGGCATCTAAGCCACTGCCAATTACGGCGATTGTTTGGGCATCGGCATGTAGCGCACCGGTATGTGCGGCAGCATCGATGCCTAAAGCCAGCCCACTGTTAATGGTTAAACCACATTTGGACAGTTCTAGCGCAAAGTCGTGGGCTGTTTCTAACCCCGTTGGTGATGGGTTGCGACTACCGACGATACCGAGCTGAGGTAGAGACAGGCATGTTGGATCACCATTTACATAAAGTATAAGCGGTGGATCGTTAGTGTGTTTGAGTAGCGAGGGATAATCAGGATCGGCAAAGTGGATAATGTGATGATGGTTATTTTTAGCGAGCCAGCTTAAATCATTCTCGATGGCGTGTTGATTAGGTTGGGCTAAGGCATCACGGAGTGTTTTACTCGAAATTTCATGGCGATATTCAATAACTTCTGCTGCAGAAGTAAATCGCTCTAGTAGTTTATTCGCTGTTCTTGGCCCCAAGCGCGGTGTGTGAAAGAGCGTTAACCACGCAATCAGCTCTTTTTCTTGGTCTGATAATGGATCGAATTTTGATCCGCATCCTTGCGGTGTCATCATGATTCAAGGCCTCCTTGCCTTGCCAAACGCAGATGCGTTTGGAACTGTTATTTATTGTATTTTACAATTCAGGTGGATTACGTACCGCATCAAATACGTGCAGTGGGTTGGTCGCATCCATGACCAGAGCAAAACTGACTTTTTCAAATACGCGGAAAATCATTAGCGTACCAGCACGTTCATCGGGTAGTTTTACGGTATCGCCACGTTCTGGTGAGACGTCATCGCTGACAGTTTGACCACGTGTATAAACTGCGAGAACCGTACCTACATCGATTTTTTCACGACTGCCCGCATCAATAACTACGAGTTGGTTTTGACC
>JALTKP010000307.1 GCA_027078075.1 Gammaproteobacteria bacterium
TTGCGGGTGTTATGGGAGGTATTTTGAGCTCGATCCTCGGTCATCAAGACCGCGTGCTGTCCGGCATGCGGCCAACAGGTCAACTTCATCTCGGTCATTATCACGGTGTGCTCAAGAATTGGATTAAGTTACAGCATGAATATGAGTGCCTGTTCTTTGTGGCTGACTGGCATGCATTGACGACTCATTATGATGATCCATCGGTGATCGCTGAAAGTGTCTGGGACATGGTGATTGACTGGCTAGCGGCCGGTGTCAATCCGGGTAGTGCAACATTGTTTATACAATCACGTGTACCGGAACATGCAGAACTACAGCTACTGTTATCGATGATGACACCGTTAAGTTGGCTTGAACGTGTTCCCAGTTATAAAGACCAACAGCTCAAATTAAAAGAACGTGATCTGGCGACCTATGGTTTCCTTGGTTATCCCTTGCTGCAAAGTGCTGATATTTTGATTTATAAAGCAGGGCAAGTTCCTGTTGGCGAAGATCAGGTTGCACATGTTGAATTAACCCGTGAAGTTGCTCGTCGCTTTAACCATTTATATGGTCGTGAAGCTGGTTTTGAAGAAAAAGCAGAAGCAGCGGCTAAGAAAATGGGTAAAAAAAATGCCAAGTTGTATCGTGAATTGCGCCGACGTTATCAAGAAGATGGCGACCATGAAGCCATTGAAACAGCGCGTGCATTATTAGAAGAGCAGCAAAATATTACCTTAGGTGATCGTGAGCGTTTGTTTGGATACCTTGAAGGTATTGGTAAAATTATTTTACCTGAACCAGAAGCATTACTGACGCCAACATCTAAAATGCCAGGATTAGATGGACAAAAAATGTCTAAATCCTACGGTAATACAATTTCATTACGTGAAGAGCCCGAATCAATTGACAAAAAGATTCGTACTATGCCAACAGATCCTGCGCGTGTACGCCTCACTGATCCAGGCGATCCCGCGAAGTGTCCTGTTTGGGAATTACATAAAGTTTATAGTAATGATACGGTTCGAGCCGAAGTTAAAGAGGGTTGTACAACGGCGGGGATAGGTTGCCTAGATTGTAAGAAATTTATTGTCGATGCAGTAATCGAAGAGTTATCACCTATGCGCGAACGAGCTCAGGAATTTATTAATAATCCTGATATGGTGCGCGGTATTATCAATGAAGGTTGTGAAAAAGCACGTGATATCGCACGACTTACTCTGGAAGAGGTTCGTCAGGTAATGGGCCTGACTTATAAATAGATCATGACTGAAACGGAAAATGTAAAACTGGATGAGGCTGATGTCAGTGAAACTGAATCAGAAGAAACCTCTGAAAAGCCTAAGGCACCTCAACAAGCGGAGATGCCATTTGCAATTGTGCAAGGTGAAAAAGTAACGCAACTACCACAAGATTTATATATTCCACCGCATGCATTAGAAGTCTTCCTTGATGCGTTTGAAGGGCCATTAGATTTATTGCTGTATTTGATTCGTCGACAAAATCTAGATGTGCTTGATATTCCGATTGCTGAGATTACAACACAGTACATGGAATATGTTGATGTAATGAAAGATATGCAGCTTGAATTGGCAGCAGAATATTTAGTCATGGCCGCAATGTTGGCAGAAATCAAGTCTCGAATGCTACTGCCGCGCCGAGAAGAAGAAGGCGAAGAGGGTGAAGATCCTCGTGCAGAATTAGTCAGACGTTTACAAGAGTATGAGCGTTACAAACAGGCAGCGGAAAACATTGATAATTTATCGCGATTAAATCGTGATATTTATGAAGTTGAAATTGATACGCCTGATGTTTCAGTTGAAAGAAAAGCACCTGATGTTAGTTTGCAAGATATGCTGACTGCATTCCAGAAAGTATTGAAACGTGCAGAAAATTTTCAGCATCATCATATTGCGATGGAACCACTGTCAGTTCGTGAGCGGATGTCGAATGTACTTAGTCATATTAAAGCAGATGAGTTTACTGATTTTTCTGCTTTATTTACGCCAGAAGAAGGGCGTTCTGGTGTAGTAGTTACTTTATTGGCAATTTTAGAATTATTAAAAGAAACCTTGATTGAAATGGTTCAGAACGAACCATTTGGACCTATTTACGTGAAAGCTGCAGCTTCTTCCAAAGATAAAGCTGAACTTTCAGATACAACTTCGGACGATGAAAAAGATGAATCCTGATATTGTAAAAAAAGTTATTGAAGCCGCACTCTTAGCTTCAGGGAAACCACTTAATATTGATCGTTTAATGCATTTATTTGCAGAGGGTGATTTTCAGCCTGAAAAAGCGGATATTCGTAAAGCATTAACTGAGATTGATGAGGATTGTACTGATCGCGGAATCGAACTAAGAGAAATCGCCAGTGGTTTTAGATTGCAGGTTCGTGAGGATATGGCACCTTGGGTTTCTCGCCTATGGGAAGAAAAGCCACAACGTTATACGCGTGCATTATTAGAAACATTGGCGCTGATCGCATACCGCCAGCCTGCCACACGTGGTGAGATTGAGAATGTTCGTGGTGTTGCTGTCAGTAGTAATATTATTAAAACATTAACTGAGCGTGAATGGATCAAAGTCGTTGGCCATCGTGATGTCCCTGGTAAACCATCGATGTATGGCACGACGAAAGAATTTCTCGATTACTTTAATTTAAAGTCACTAGATGAACTACCTTCACTTGCTGAGTTGCGAGACTTTGAAACGATTAATGCTGAACTTGATTTACAGTTACCAGGCTTAGAAATGCCTGAGCAGGATGCGAGCAATCAAACTGCTGATTCAGAATCAAATAATGAAAATAAAGATAAAGATAAAGATAAAGTAGATGCAGATGCAGAACCTTCATTAGATGAGGATGAGGTATCAGCTGATGCTAATGTGGTGGAAAGTGTTTCAGATGAAGAGTCTAATGATTCTGATAATGAAGAAACTGAAAAGAACTAACTGATTATTTCTCATGAGTGAAAAATTACACAAAATTCTTGCCCGCAGTGGCTATGGTTCTCGCCGTGAAATGGAACGATGGATTGAAGCTGGCAGACTAACCATAAACGGTAAAGTTGCAAAAACGGCAGATAGAATTTCTAGTAATGAAAAAGTCGCATTGGATGGTAAGTTAATTGAGCTTAGCTTCGATGAGCAACAGCATCGCATACTTATCTACAACAAACCTGAAGGTGTTATTTGCACCAGAGATGATCCCGATGGTCGCCCTGATGTTTTTGCAAATTTACCAAAGTTAGAAGGGGCACGTTGGATAATCGTTGGTAGACTTGATTTAAATACCTCTGGCTTATTGTTTTTCACAACAGATGGTGATCTGGCAAATGCACTTATGCATCCTTCATCAGAAATAGAACGAGAATATTCTGCGCGTGTTCTTGGTGATGTTGATGGTGATGTTTTGCAGAACCTTACTAAAGGTGTAGATCTTGAAGATGGCTTTGCTCGTTTTGATTCTATTGTTGATGTTGGCGGTACTGGTGCTAATCATTGGTACAGCGTAGTACTAAAAGAAGGTAAGAAAAGGGAAGTTCGTCGTCTTTGGGAATCACAGGGAATGAAAGTCAGTCGCTTAATGCGAACTCGATTTGGTCCTATTGTTTTAATGCGTAATTTGCGTAAAGGAACATTTAGAGATTTAGATCAGGCTGAAGGAGCGGCACTATATTCTTCTGTGGGTATGAAGAATAAAATTACAAAGCCTGTAGCCGTGCAAGTTGCTGACAAAAAAGATAAGCGTGCTTCTCGTAGTAAGAATTCTCAGCAACAACGCGGTCGTCAACCTAGACGAAATAAATAAGCATTAGCCAGCCTGCTGTTCGTTCGATGAATTAGAACGCATAGTATGTCTGATATGCGCAACAGTTGGTCGTAAATCACCTGGAATATCGATATTATTTCCAAGTAAGATAATCATTTTAGGATTAGCTCGGTGAGTAGACGAAACCTTCTTTAATATACTGACAACTTTTCGATCTTTTACGTGATCATTGAAACCAGTTAAAACAAAGACCCCAAAATGAGCCATGCTATCAATAGTATTTAGAACATCTTCCGCATCAATGGTTCGAGGGATCATGATGTGATTGGCATCCATACGATACATACCCGTATCAGGCTGCCAGTGGTAAATAGCTTTACTGCTACAGAGAGAAAGGTTCTTGAATAATTCGACAATATGTACGCTTCGAAGTGTTTCGAAGTACACAATTGGGTAACTTTGCTCAGTGAGCTTGTTTATTCTTTCTAACGCTGGATCAACCATTTCTCTACTCGTTGCTCTTTGCACGGAAAACGAATAGTAATGTTAATTGACTATGACTGTCAAAAATGTGACCTAGTTATCAGTTTATATTAATAAATATTTATATTTAGGCTTGAATCACGCAGTTTCGACCAAATTTCTTTGCTGCATAAAGTGCAGAGTCAGAACGGTCAAGTAATTGGCTTGCTGTTTCATTGTTTTCTAATGTAGCCATACCTACACTGATGGTCAGCTGAATTACAGTGTTATCGTAAATATGAGTCATTTTTTCAATACTGCTACGAATACGTTGGGCTAGTAAGTGAGCACCTTCAACACTAGTATTGTTTAGTAAAATGGTAAATTCTTCACCACCGTAACGGAATAAGACATCGGAATTACGAATATGGCTGTTTAAGCCATCTACGAGTGAGCGTAATACTTTGTCTCCCATGCTATGACCATAGTTATCGTTGATATCTTTGAAGTGATCAATATCAATCATTAATACTGATAATGGGTTTTTATGGCGATGAGCAAGATCAATCTCTTTATCTAACATGGTATCAAGTGCTGCACGGTTTAGAGCACCAGTTAGAGGATCATGCATTGCTTTCTTTAATGCTTCTTCATAAAGAAGAGCATTACGTAGTGGGTAAACTAGTAAGCAAAGTAACTCTTCTAATCGGTTTAGCTCATGTTCAGCAAAGCGAATAGAACGGGTGAACGTTAAGCGACCAAGTGATTCACCAGCAATTTCTATTTGATAATTACAATTATGACGAGCTGTTTTATCGCCAATTGTAATATTAGTGTCACTATTTTTATGCTCAAAAATCATCTGAGCGAAGTTAAATTCTGTTTGAACAGCAATGAAGAATATATTTGTGATGTCATTGACATGTAGGCTGGTTTGAAGCTTTCTGTTTAATTCCCAGTCTATCTTGTACGGTTTAGAGCCTTTTTGTAGATTAGTCGCTGTTGTAGAAAGGACGCTATTACGGCCCTCTAGAAAGTGGCTATCAAGTATTTTAGCTTCTGTATGTTGTAGTCGTGCCATGATCTGTACATCCTCAAAACGTATTTGTTTTGTTATTCATGATGCGAATATCGTGCCAGCATTTTATAAATATACATTTCCATATAAAACATATAGTTACAGAACAAGAAAATTACAAGTCATAAAAATGACAATTTTTTGGCACATTAAAGCGGCAAAGGGCGGTTAAATGTTGCCGATTAACCATAGCACTACTGTGTTATTAGTTGTAGTTTGCCTTAACAATTTTGCCACGTATCGCCTTACTATCCGCTCCCATCATATATAAGTAGCTGTTTGCGACGTCTTCAGGCAATTTGAGCTTACTTAAATCTTCGGCTGGATAAGCAAGTTGGCGTAAACGAGTTCTTATTGGACCAGGATCGATAGAATTGACTCGGATAGGTGTGTTGTTTTCCAGTTCATCAGCAAGTATAAGCATAAATGCATCTAAACCTTGCTTAGATATACCGTAGGCCCCCCAATAAGCACCTGATTTTTCATAGGGCTCAGTTGAGCTAAATAGGATTGCTGCATCATCAGACTGGCGAAGTAGTGGCAGACATGCCTGGGTAAGTATGAAGGGTGCTTGTAAGTTAACGGTTAAAACGCGTTGCAGTAAGTCGATAGGGTAATGATCTACAGGGGTCAACGAACCAAGTTCTGCGGCATTATTTAGCAAACCATCCAATCGTCCAAATTCTTGAGAAATGCCACCGGTGAGGCCAAGTATATCTTCATGTGTTGCCGATGAGAGATCGAGAGGGAATATAGCTGGTTCAGGGTTTCCTTCTGCCATAATTTCATCATATACCGCTTCTAGTTTATGGCTAGTTCGCCCACTGAGAACGATACTCGCACCATGCTGAGCATAAATCTTTGCTGCGGCTTTTCCAATCCCATCGCCAGCACCGGTAACAAGGATGACACGATCCTTAAGAAGATCTTTGCTGGCATGATAATTATCAGGAATAACTGAAGACATAATAAATCTAACCTTTGTTTAATACGTGCTATTTATAATACGATGGCTACATTGTAACCCACTCTGCACCGCAGCTTCGAGTGTTGCAGGATAACGGCTAGCCGTATAATCACCGCATAGCCATATTCTATCACTTGATGTGGCATTATCAGGACGGTATTGGTCGATATTTACATTTGCTTTGAATGTGGCGCGTTTTTCACGAATGACTAAACTCTTTTCAGCATCAGGCCAGCCAAAGATATCAGTAAGTTCATCACTTATTATTTGTGCAAGTGTCATTTTATCAAGCAGCATGTGATCACCAGAGGCACTAATCACAACTGCCATGAGTCCATTTTGGTTACAGAAGCTTCGGTCAAATATCCATTGCCCAGTACAGTTGCTTAGACCAACCATAGGCTCTGGTAATGAGATAGAAGCTGGATACTGTAAATAAATAGTGCAGATAGGTTCGTATTCAAGTTGTACTAACAATTTTTGAGTCTGCTCAAGTAATGTTGAGTTGTTAAGTAAATTCAGTGTGCTAGAAGGGGAACCAGCAAGAATAAGATGATCTGCATTATAGTTATTGCCATCGACATCAATTGCCATGGCGGATAAGTTATTTGTTTCTACTTTAACTATTTTTTTTCCTAATGCAATGTTGCCACCGTGCTGATCAATATATTGCATGGCAGGGTGAACAAACAGACTGGCAAGATCAACTTTAGGGATAAGTAAATCAGAAGCATCTGGCGTCGTTGTAAAACTATCTTTTAATACATTGAGAAAAATGTTCGCTGATGAATCTTCGATTGATGTGTTTAGTGCGGCTAAACAAAGTGGCTCCCAAAACCGTTCAATTACCAAATTTGGTTGATTGCGCAATAGGATTTTTACACTTGTATCTTGTTTAAGGTTGAAACTTATAAAACGAAGCTTAATAAGAAACAAGCAAGTTTTAATTCTGGCATTAAGAGAAATGCCTTTTAGATTTAGAAATGCAACCAGAATATTTAAGGGGGCAGGTAGTTGACCTAATTTTAAATTAAACGTTTGTTTGTTCCTATCTATTACTAACAGCCTGAGTTGCTTTCTCAGTAGAGAGCTACTTAGATCAACATTGCATGTGTTTAGTGTGGATAAAGTTTTCTCGTAAGCGCCAAGAAGAAGGTGCTGGCCATTATCAACACGATGTTTTCCAAAGGCAACACACCTAGCGCGTCCACCTAGCTGTTTGGCTGATTCAAACAGTGTAACTTGGTGGCCATTCTTTAATAGCTCTATTGCCGCAGTAAGACCTGACCAGCCACCACCAATAATAATGACAGAGCTAGATTTCTTTTTAGTCACTGTTTATTCGCTTTTAATTCTTTACGGTAGGTACGCCAGGCAATCCAAAGTTTACGTATTGGAGAAAGACGGATGCGATGGCTAAAAACATCGTAATTTTGTTTTTCTATACGTTCAAGCAGAGCATGGTATATAGCTGCCATAATAAGCCCGCTACGCTGTTGGAAACGGTCTTGTGCATCTAAGCAAGCATAGGCTTGTAGATAATAGTCTTCGGCACGCTGGGCTTGAAATTCAAATAAGTGTCTAGAATTGTCGTTGATAACACTGTTAAGAATATCTTGTTCTGAAACATTAAACTTATTCAGCTCATCTAATGGTAAATATATTCTTCCTCGGCTGGCATCTTCTTTAACATCTCTTAGAATATTGGTTAGTTGAAATGCAAGGCCTAGTTTTTCAGCATATTGTTTTGTTGATTCATTTTTATAACCAAATATTTCTATTGCAAGCAGACCGACAACGCTAGCAACGCGGTAACAGTAAGTAGATAGCTCATCAAATGTTTGGTAGCGAACATGCTGCGTATCCATTAGCATGCCATCTATAATGCTATGAAAATGTTTCTCATTGAGGTTAAATTCCTTAATAGAATTACTTAAAGCAATACCAACAGGATGTTGGGCCTGACCATGAAATATTCGCTGAATTTCATCTCGCCACCAGTTTAATTTTGTTAGAGCGACACTTATTTCACTACATTCATCAACAATGTCGTCAATTTCACGGCAAAATGCATATAGCGCCGTAATTGCTTGGCGTTGATTTTTCGGAAGGAATAAGAAGCTGTAATAAAAGCTTGAGCCACTTCCGGCCGCTTGTTCCTGACAATATTCTTCGGCATTCATGTTGTTATACTAAACCACTCATTGCTTTTGGGGTTATGTCAAATAGACTCATGAATAGTATCACTGGCCAGTCGCTTTTGGATAGACGAGGGCGCTTAAAACAATCTTTCGTGGTTAACATCTTATTGGCAACAATATGGGCAGCATGAATAGTCATTTTTAGCTCCATACCAAGTCTGCCACCAATATGACGGCATAATGGATAGCCTGAAATGAGCATGTTATCAGCACGGATGATTTGTTGGTTCATCAGCTGTTTAAATTGATCATCATTAATGCGTTGAGAAAAGTGTTTTTGATTAATATTAGCTGCTTTCATTTCATCTTCAGCAATATATATGCGGTTGTTTTCATCATAATCCTGCCCAATATCTTGGTAGAAATTAATTAGTTGTAGGGCAGTACAAACAGAATCACTATATTGTCGTACTTGAGGCTGATCTTTATTGACCAATTGTAATAGTAATCGTCCGACAGGGTTTGCTGAACGTTGGCAATAATCTAATATTTCATCAAAATTAGTATAGCGTGTCTTAGTAATATCTTGCTTAAATGCGCTAATTAAGTCTGTGAATAATTCAGGTGATAATGAGAAAGATTTAATCGTGTCTGCTAATGCGATTAGAATTGGATCAGTTATTTCTGTACCGGATAACATGTCGTTAAATGATTGCGTATATTGTTCTAAAGCAACTAACCTTTCTGGTGCCTTAAGCTCGCCTTCATCAGCAAGATCATCTGCTGTTCGAGCAAACGAGTAGATCGCACTAATTGGCCTACGTAATTTTTTAGGCAGGAAGACCGAAGCAACAGGGAAATTTTCATAGTGTTGCTGTACGATATTTGCACAGGCCTTGTAGGCTGAATCAATATTTTGCGTTACAGTAGACAATATTATTTACATTTTGAGGTTAGAGATGAAAACAATTAATGGCATTGTTATTGGATTACTGCTCGGGCTTGGTGCCGGCTTATGGATGGGCGTTAACATTGGGCGAGATGTGCCTTTGTCGAGTAACCCTTTTAAAGAGCCTACGGTTACAGATACATTGAGCGACAAAGCGGGGCGCCTTTATGATGATGCCAAGGATGCGATAAACGAACAGCTTAAGTAAAAGTTTAGTCAGCCGAGTCATTATTTCGCTCACTTACTTCTCGGGCGATCATTTCAACTTGATCGGGTTCTTTGATTTCTTTTTTAGCGCTAATACCCATTTCAGTAAAACGTTTAGCACTAGGCAAGAC
>JALTKP010000308.1 GCA_027078075.1 Gammaproteobacteria bacterium
ACCATCTGTATCATCATTAAACAGTTTATCTCGCCCTGCTTCTGCATCCTGCTGGGGAAATTTACTGTTGCCACAAGCAATAAAAGCAGTATCAGACTGGCAACGAACCACCCCGGTATCATTCAACTTAAACCCAACATCTTTAACATTACTTATGGTGATACTGACAACAGCTGCTTTCGAGTCTAACTCTCCGTCATTCGCTGTCACATTAACGACATAAAGATTATTAGCATCCGAGTCAGTAGGCTTTTCATAATCAGGTGCAGATTTAAAAAATAGATCTCCAGTAGTATTGTTAATAGCAAACAAAGCCTGGTCAACACCACCAGAAATACGGTAGCTTATAGAGTCATTATTAACATCGAAGGCTAGTGTACGGATAACGGCTGTTTCGTTTTCGTTAATCGTTATATTAACAGGAAAATCAAACACCGGCGCACTGTTGACAACAAAGTTGGCGGTTACCGACAAGGCTGACGTAACATTTATATCGGTTCGGGGATTATTGGTAGCCCCATCACTCCAGTTGAAAAATCGATAATTAGGATTCGCCTCGGCTCTTACCGCTGTACCGTTACCGCCATAACTAACCGTTTGTGAAGTATTCCCAACAATGGTGCCATTAGCACCAGCATTGTAAACCAGGTTAAATGTTTGAATGGCAAAGTTGGCCGTGACTGCAAGATTTGCGGTAACGTTCAAATCCGTACGCGGATTGTCCGTCGAACCATCGGACCAATTAATAAATTCATAACCCACATTTGGACTTGCTGTTACTGCCGTACCATTGTTACCATAGTTAATTGTTTGTGAAGCATTCCCCACAATAACGCCGTTTGCACCGGCGTTATAAACCAGATTAAATCTTTTAATCGCAAAGTTGGCCGTGACTGCAAGATTTGCGGTAACGTTCAAATCCGTACGCGGATTGTCCGTCGAACCATCGGACCAATTAATAAATTCATAACCCACATTTGGACTTGCTGTTACTGCCGTACCATTGTTACCATAGTTAATAGTTTGCGAAGCATTGCCCACAATAGAACCATTTGCACCAGCACTGTAAACCAGGTTAAATGTTTGAATGGCAAAGTTGGCCGTGACTGATTTATCAGCGGTAATATTTACATCAGTACGCGGATTATCAGTGGAACCATCACTCCATTGCACAAATTGATAACCTAATGCTGGTACGGCGATTACCGCACTACCGTCGCCACCATACATAACATTTTGTACAGTGTTTCCAGTTATACTGCCATTATTGGCGGCAAAATAATTTAGTTGAAAAAATTGATTTTCAAATGTTGCGACTACCGTACAGTCATTAAAAATAGGCGCGGTGACGTAACTATCGTTTTCTAACAGACCTTCACATCCGCTTACACCGGCTAATACAAAACCTTCGTCTGGTACAAATGATAATATTTGCCTGTCACCTTCTGCAATGCTACCGATAATTTCCTGAATATAGCTGCCATTGCCATTTACTACTACATTAACAGTATAATATTGTACAGCGGGTAATAGGGTATTAAATATTATTGATTCATTTTTCGATAGTGGTTGACCATAAACATCAAGCAACGCAGTTGAAACCGATAACTCATACTGCTGGCCCCGCAGCAAGGGAGAACTGGGATTAAAACGGATGCTGTAATCATCTGGAAATGTAATATTCCCTGTCACAATACCATTTTCACCAGTCAATTGAATAACCGGAAGTATTGCTGTACGCCGGTCTATAGGGCGATTAAATGTGACTTCGGGATTTATGTTTGGCGAAACATTTACAGCATTGTTTAATGGATTTTTACGCGTAGCCAAAAAAGGAATATTAAATACCGTTTCAACCGAGGGTTGACTTTCACCATTAGCCGTAACAGAAGTCACAACAAAATACAGGTTGTCTGATTTTAGCTCGGATAAAACAAGGGATAAACGATTTTCAGTCGTCTCATACTGCTTGGCATTTTCCCTTAAAAAATAATTATCGGGCTGCACACCTGATTGGGTATCAACATAAACACGATAATAAGTATTATCGGCATTGCTTGGCCAAGAAATTTCTAACACACCCGGTTGAAGCAAATCGACTGAAATATCTGAAATAATATGACCATCGGCAACCGGAGATTCAGATAATGCTTGGTACAAGGGATTATTAGTTAACAGCAAACGGCCGGTAACATCTGTATAAGTAATCCGACGACCATCCAAACTAAGTAATGGTCTTTCACCTTCGGCAATGGGTGTTATCTGCTTACTTGCTGAATCACCCAGGTAAATTTTTCCCTTCGCTGAAAACAAGAAATACCTTCCGTCACTACTGATACCAGGTGTATCAACCTTTTCAGCATCCACGTCAAGCAATTCACCGTTCACTTGGCTCAGCAGAAATTTTTGGGCATTTTTGCTGTCATACAAATAGAAATGTCCCGCGCGCGTTTCATCAGTATC
>JALTKP010000309.1 GCA_027078075.1 Gammaproteobacteria bacterium
TCCTGTTTCGTTAAATGACAACTATCCAGTTTTCCGTGAACGTTACCTTGATGAGCCGGATATTCCTGTTACCTGATTTATTCATTTCGTGTTTATTTTTATTAATTATCTAAATTAAAGTTATATGGAAGGTTTAAGATGAAATATTACGTTGAATTGCCTGAGTTATGGGCTACTGAATTTTTAGAAAATGATCCAGATTGTGCGGGTTATTGGGTGAGCAGTCTGACGCAGTCCTGGCAAAAAGGCTACCCCGATAATTGTACAGTTCCATGGACAAATTATGTTGATGTAGTACGAAGACTAAGGCTACATAGTGATAAGAAGATAATTGTCGATGTTGATATGTTATATAATGAACCGAGTATTGCAGCAACTGTGGCGCGCGAATTATACGCGGCGGGTTGTAATACGATCGTTGTTGAATCCAAACGTTTTCCTAAAGTTAATAGTTTAACACCAGATTCAATGGTGTTAAGTACACCAGAAGAATTTTGTCGATTGTTAAATAAAGTAAAAACTACTGTACCAGAGTTAGAGGTTATCGCTAGAAATGAATATCTTGCCACGACAAAAGATGTTGATGTAACAGCCAGAATTGCAAAGCGTGCTTTGCATGCTGGAGCAGATGGTGTGGTTATACATTGGGGTGGTGATTCAAATACAGAGCTTCTGAAAAAAACGCTAAAAAAATTAAAAGCAGATGGTATACAGACAGGTATTATACCAACTAAATATCTAGATCAGGTTGTTGATGGTGATTTTGAAGACCTGGCCGACTTTAGTATTTTAGGTAACATATGCTCATCATATATTCGACATATTTTTAGCCAACAAAGCGTGTCATCGTTGCTGAAGATTCCTTGTGAATTCAAGTCCATACTTGATCGTGTTAATAGTCACGAGCCAACAGGACACAGTACACTAATTGTATTAGGTGCAAAGAAAGCAAAAGATGGTTCTTATTTGTTGTCTGATAATGAAACGGTTGCGCGATTTACAGAGAAGCTAAAAAATTATTATTCTATTGTTTTCGTTATTGGTGATGATGCTAATATGCCAGTATCAGAAACTAACAACATTCATATCGTTCAGGTTAGTGATTCATTAGGTGAGGTTCATTCATTGACAGCCGCAATGGAGTTATTAAACACTGAAAATGTAACGGTTACATATGCTGACATTGATAGTTTTGGTTTGGCTAATATGGATAAAAGAGGTCTGTTATTTAATGGTGACGTATACTCTGGGGTAATGAATGTTTCTGCAGACGTATTACTATCAATGGTGACATCAGTGGATCCAACTGCTTCTATATTAGAAATGGCTTCAATAAATAATGTTAAATCAACAGTCATTAACTAGGGTCGCGCATTGACCGTAAAACGTATAATGGTTGATATGTCTGTGACATTGATTCATCACGGACATATTCGTTTGATAAAAAGAGCGGCAGAGCATGGTGATGTTATTATTGGTTTAACGTCTGATGAACAGATCCTAGATATGAAAGGTTATGAGCCTGAGCTTTCATTCCAACACCGAAAGGAAATACTAGAAGCAATACAAGTTGTTAAGGAAGTTGTTGAAACACCATGGCTGATAACTGAGGAAGTACTTGATTCTTATTCAATAGACCTTCTGGTTCATGGTAATGATAATTCAAATCCAATTGCTAAAAATAGGTTGTTGGTTCTTCCCAGAACTGATGGTGTTAGTAGCACTGAATTACGCCAGAGAGCACTAAAATCGATCGCAAATATTAATAATAATAAACTGATGTTAACGCCAGGTCCGGCTGTAATTCTTCATGAAAATCTAATGGGGCTTGTTCCAGTGTTTGGTCGAGGTGATGAAGAGTACCAGAAAGTGGAGAAAACCGTTCTTGGCTGGGTTAAAAATCTATCTGGTCAGGATAACATTGTTATGGCGCAAGGTTCTGCAAGCTTCGCAATTGAATTGGCATTACATTCGTTTGTGTCAGGAAAAATTTTATTGGTAAGCACAGGGTTTTATAGTGATCGGTTAAAAGAGTTGCTTTCTGAGAACTGTACGTTGACCACCATACAATATGATGAATTATCAAGTATTGTAGGTGAATTTGACTGGTTATTGTGTGCATACACAGAGACTAGTCATGCCTTTAAAGTTGATCTTAAGCTTATACGAGATAAAGCAAATTCCTTAGGTGCTAAATTGTTTGCAGATGCCACAGGCTCAATTGGTCTTGAGGATAAGCACGATTTATGTGACTTAATCGCTTTTAGTTCCTGTAAAGGACTATTTGGATTAACGGGGGGGGCATTTGTTGCATATAAAAGTAAACTCGATATCATAAAAAATGATGGCTTCTATACAAACTTAGAAACACATATCAACCATCAAGTAACAGGGCCATATCATGCGGTCGCTTCGCTTTATAACGTTATCGATATTCATGATGTGCTAAAAAATAGAGTA
>JALTKP010000310.1 GCA_027078075.1 Gammaproteobacteria bacterium
GTAGGTGTTGTTGAAGATGCAGACAGGGCATATCTTGCTCGTTAATCTTTAACTAATACAGTGTTACTAAAAAGCCCCGCATTGCGGGGCTTTTTATTGTTTGGGCGTAATATTCAGGTTGTCGCAGCACCAGTAACTAGCTGCTGGCTCAAGAAGCGACTTTGTCTACTCGTAATTCACTATCATCTAATTACTGATGCTGCGCCTTTTTTGTTGAGAATAAAGTGATGTAACTTATGAGCTTTTATTCAACAATCCCATCTCGCGCTGCTTTCAATACAATCGCATCAAAGTCATTAATGTCCATGAGCCTTTGTTCCTCAACAATATCGCGTACTGGACGACCGCTTTTTTCGGAAAGCTTGGCAATATCAGCTGCCTTGCTATAGCCGATATGAGTGTTAAGCAAGGTGGCTAAACCAACACTGCTATGTAAAAACTCAGCACAGCGCTCACGGTTAATAATCAGTCCATCAAGGTTGAATTCGCTGGCAGCATTCATGGCGTTTGGTAACCATTCCATTGCATCAAACAGTGCTGAACCTAATGCTGGCATCATGACGTTGAGTTCAAGTTGTCCTGCTTGGGTCATCATCGCAATGGCATGATCTTGCCCAAGGATTTGGTAGCAAACCTGGTTAAGCATCTCGAACATTACTGGGTTTACTTTACCGGGCATGATGCTTGAGCCAGGTTGCACAGCCGGTAATGTGATTTCACCAATGCCTGTGCGGGGACCAGATGCCAGCAAACGCATGTCGTTACTAATACGAGTAAGCTCTAACGCCAAGCTACGAATAGCGCCAGATAAAACTTGCACATCGTTCATTGATTGCATTTGTGCAGCAAGATCCTCCGCTGGACGAATCGCCTCACCGGTTAATGTAGCCAGTTCTTTAGCAACATTCACAATGTAGTCAGGTGAGGTGTTTAATCCAGTTCCTGCAGCCGAGCCACCTAGGCCAATTTGGCAAAGTGGATCGCGGCAAGCGTCAATTTGTTTAGCAACACGACGCAAAGTCCAGGCATAAGCATTAAATTCACGCCCCAATGTCGTCGGTACCGCATCTTGTAAATGAGTACGGGCACTTTTAACCGTGTCGGCTTCCTGTTCACCTAATTTGGCGAAGGCATTTGCCATGGTTTCGACAGCACTAACTAGTTTGGGTAACTTGGCGAGCGCCGTTAGTCGAATTGCAGTGGGGATAGTGTCGTTAGTACTTTGTCCCATATTGACGTGATCATTAGGATGGACTTGATCGTATTGACCTTTATCTCCACCAAGCGCGACATTGGCAAGGTTAGCGATAACTTCATTGGAATTCATATTGTGGCTGGTACCCGCACCTGCCTGAAATCGATCTACAACAAATTGATCCAGATATTCACCCGCAAGGATTTGGTCACATGCATTAATGATGGCGTCACGTTGTTGTTCAGAAAGCCAGTTTGGCTGGCAGTTAGCAATGGCTGCCGCACGTTTGATACGTACGTGGGCATGCACGAAATCACGGTCTGGCATACGCCCGCTGATAGGAAAATTGATAATAGCGCGAGCTGTTTGGATGCCATACCACGCTTCTGCGGGCACAGGTAATTCGCCGAGGCTGTCTTTTTCGATACGTGTGTTGTGATGTTCTGGCATATCTGGTCCCGTAAGTGGTTGTTTCTGTAGTATAATGAAACAGATTATCGCATAACTAAAGGCTGAACTCAGCATTGATGGAATATCAGTGAACAGAAAGCTGTTTTACGGGTCTGATTGCTTACACTACCGATATGTTTGGAGATTGATTAAATGTTATTTAGAAAGTTATTTATCACGGTGATGCTGTTTGGGTTCGCTATATCATCATCATTCGCTGGAGAAGATGATATTGTGGATTTCACCTTGAAAGACCTTCAGGGAAAGACCCATAATTTGTCTGATTACCGTGGTAAATGGGTGATTGTTAATTACTGGGCAACATGGTGCCCACCTTGCCTCGAAGAAATCCCTGATTTATCAGATTTCCATGACGAACATAAAGACAAAGATGCTGTGGTATTAGGTATTAATAATGAGGAATTACCACTAGCCAAATTAACAGATTTTTCAGAATCATACTTAGTAAGTTACCCAATATTACCAGCGCCTAGGAATGCATCTGCGGATTATATGTTGGGCCCTGTTCCCGCGTTGCCTACAACCTATATTGTTTCACCTGCGGGTCGAGTTATGGCACGCCAAGTAGGACCATTAACCAGTGAGATGATTGAATCATTTATGAAAACGGCTTGTAAGGATAAAACAGTTGCTGCGTGCTAGTTGAAATAACTGTGCATCGGAACAGTGATACAGAATAGAGCTTGGACTATGCTATAAGAATACAGCTAATCATGGAAAAAAATGAAGTGCTAAAGAGATTACAAAAAATTATTTTGCTGATGTTGCTAACCATAACAGGTTTGCAAGCGGGAACACCGCGTGATCCTTATGAGTACTTTTTTCAGCAATCTATCGGTGACTATGCTGAAGAATTAGCTATTGCCAAAGAAGAAGGTAAAAAAGCCGTCATGCTTTTTTTCGAATTGGATGAGTGTCCATTTTGTCATTATATGAAAAAGACGGTGCTTAATCAGCCTGAAGTACAAGAATATTATCGGAAGAACTTTGCTATGTTTGCTATCGATATCGAAGGTGATGTCGAAATGGTTGATTTTGATGGCAAGGAAATGAAGATGAAAGACTTTGCTTTCAAATTAAACAGAGTGCGAGCAACACCCGTTATCGCATTTTATGATTTGGAAGGTAAACGAATAGTTCGCTTTATCGGTAAAACATCGGGTGTGAAAGAGTTTATGCAATTAGGGAAGTTTGTCGCAGAGGGAAAATATAAAACAATGCGCTTTACCAAGTATAAGCGCGAACTGCGTAAAGCGAAATAACATCAAGGGTTGTGACGGTTGAAATATTTTAAGTTGCCAAAGCTGCAATATATAATTGCTTGTGTCTGTGGTTTGTTCACAGTAATGGCCGTCGCAGAAGAAACCTTCCCTGACACAATATCTTTAGACTACGCACTACAGCGTGCAGAAAGTAACCATCCCGAGATTCAACAAGCACAAGCCGCATTGGCATTAGCTAAATCAGAACAATTAGATGCAGAAGCGTTGACGGGAACAAACGTTTCAATACAGGCACGGCTTCGTTATATAGAACCTTACAATACTAATTTTAATAACACACGTGATGATAGTGGTGTCAGTTTTCTGGTAGATAAAAACTTGTACGACTTTGGTCGTAGCGAATCCGCAGGTCGTGCAGCTGATTTGGCGATTAGTGGTGAACGTATAACGTTGGCAAGTACTCGTAACCAGCGCCGTTTAGAAATTATGCGACGTTATTTCGATGTGATGTTAGCAGACATGGCTTTTTTACGTGACGACGAAGACATGGCAACAGCCTATGTCACTTTAGATAAGGCTCGTGACCGCAGAGATGTAGGTCAGCTTTCTGATGTTGATGTGCTTGATCTTGAAAGTCGTTATCAGAAAGTAAGAATAAGACGTTACCGTAGTGATAACCAACAACGTAGTACCCGTGCGGCACTTGCAATTGCTATGAACCAGCCAGGGCAATTACCTGCTACTTTACAAGATCCTAAGTTACCTTCGTTATCTCGCAAACTCCCTGAGTTCGAAGACATCCATAAAACTGCGAACAAAAGTAATCCCGGTTTAAAAGCAGCACAAGTCAGATTACAAGCAGCACAATCAAGACTTGAAGCGGCTAGAGCAGACGATGGACCTACCATTAGTGGTGAACTTGCTTTTAATGAAGATAACCGTGCAATTGGCTCACGAGAAAAAGCACGTATTGGCTTAGTGTTTAATGTACCGCTTTCAACTGGTGGTAGAACACGAGCGCTTATTGCAAGACAACAAGCAGAATTAATTAGTGCCAGAGCAGCCGTCGCGCAGCAAAAAATATTGCTGGAACAACAAGTGCTGGATATCTGGCTAGAGCTTGCTAACTTAAAAGCACAACGGCAACAGGCGATAGCTCAACTTGATTATAGAGAATTATATCTTGATCAACGTAGGGCACTTTATGAATTGGAAACACAAACAGATTTAGGTGATGCCATGGTTCAAATTTCTGAAGCACAGCGATTTTTAAAACAAACAGAATTTGATATTGCTTATCGTTGGGCTCAGCTTGATGCGCTAATGGGAAAGAAAATTTATAGTGTGGTATCAGAACAAGGGGAAGTAAAATGAAGCGGTTATATTTAATAGGTTTAATCCTAGTAACCTTTTCTAACTTGGCTTTCTCGGCGGATGTCGATGGAAAACTTGCTTGGTCACAACGTGTCGTTATGAGTACTACCGTATCGGGTATTGTCGATGAGATTTTAGTCGATGCTGGAGACCGTGTAAAAAAAGGTGATGTGCTTTTACGTTTACAAGCAGATCGATTTAAAGCAGGCGTGAGTAGTGCAAAGGCGGCTAAAAATGATGCCCAATACAAACTCAAAGAAGCTGAAAGAGAGTGGGGTAGAGCTCAAGAACTATACGAACGTACGGTACTGTCTGATAGAGATTTACAATTAGCTGAGAATGGTTTGATTGCAGCACGGGCTTTATTTGCAAGTGCAAGCGCACAATATATTAATGCCAAACGTGATTTAGTAGAGAGTATTATAAATGCCCCTTTTGACGGTGTGATTCTTGGGCGTCATGTTGAGCCGGGGCAAATAATTATCACTCGTATGTCTGCTGTGCCGATGCTCAGTATCGCAGCGACTAAAACCTATCATGTTACTGGTGCTGTGACATCTGCGTATGCAAGTAAACTAGCAACAGGACAAGCTGTAACAATGACTATCAATGGGCAGTCGTATAATGGTATTTTAGCGTCGATTGGTTTTGAAGTATTAAAGGGTACCGATACTTATCCAGTTACAATAAGATTTAATGCAGGTGATAAATTACTGCGGGCTGGGCAAGCAGCAATAATTCATTTTCCTTGAATTATCTTTTATACCAACGATCACTCAAGGCATTGAGTACTTTATTCGAGTAACGTTTACTTCCAAGGCTGCCATTATAGCGAGCTAAACCTCGAATCAGATCACCCTTTTCTTTGTCTAGATAATGTCGAAGAATAGTACAGCCAAAACGTAAATTGGTATTTGGTTGAAATAGATCATCATTGGGTTTGCCTATTTCTTTTAACCAGAATGGCATTATTTGCATAAGCCCACGAGCACCGACTCTGGATATTGCCCAACGATCAAAATTACTTTCAATTTCAATAACTGATAAGACTAATTCAGGTGCCAGTTTGGCACGATTAGCTTCATAGTGAATTTGTTTTAATAAACGTAGACGCTTGCGATGATTCGGTATTTTCTTTTTAAGACGGCTCGACATGTCGAGCAACCAAACCTCTGCATGAAAGCGATCTTCAAAACTGTCAGCACTGTTAATGGCTTTTGTGAGAAGGGAACGAAGCTCTGGATCAGGACGCTCAGTCGTTGAAGCATACAAGTTGCTCCAGAAAAATAATAAAATAAGTAAAAATGGTTTATACATAGCTAACCTTGTTTACTTGTTTATGACGACTAACCCATTTTATCTTTGAGAAATTCAATAATACCATCAAGTGGTGTATCGATACTGTCATTATCACGACGACCTTTGTATTCGATCATACCAGCATCCAGCCCACGATCACCGAGTACTAATCGATGTGGTATACCGACAAGTTCCATATCGGCAAACATAACCCCAGGGCGTTCTTTGCGATCATCAAGCAGTACATCAAAACCGGCCTGCTTTAATTCAGTATAGAGGGTTTCAACCGCTTCGCGCAGGCGTTCAGACTTGTGCATATTCATCGGTAAGATACTGACATGAAAAGGTGCAATAGATTCTGGCCAGATAATGCCTTTATCATCGTGATTTTGTTCAATAGCAGCAGCGACAACACGTGTAACACCAATCCCATAACAACCCATGGTCATAATTTGTTGTTTACCATTTTCATTGAGTACATTGGCATTCATTGCTGAACTGTACTTATCACCAAGCTGGAAAATATGCCCAACCTCAATGCCACGGGCGATTGTTAAACTACCTTCACCGTCAGGACTGATATCGCCATTAACAACATTACGAATATCGATACAGTCAGGTTCATCAAGATCACGACCCCAGTTTACGCCAGTAAGATGTTGACCATCTTTATTAGCACCACAGATGAAATCAGCAACATGTGCCGCACTGTGGTCAACTAATACTAAAATATCGAGTCCAACAGGGCCAATTGATCCGACTTTGCAGCCAAGTTCTCTTGTAATACGCGCTTCGTCAGCCATAACTAAAGGATCGGCAATGGCAGGGTGTTTAATGGCTTTGATATCATTGAGCTCATGGTCACCACGTAGCACCAAGGCAACAAGAGAATCATCAATGCCTTCAACAACCAGTGTCTTTAAGCACTGATGAGGTTCAACATTTAAGAATTTGCTGACTTCATCAATACTGTGTTGTTGTGGTGTATCAACAGTTGTCATTTCTTGACTACCTGTCGGTCTCTCGCCAACAGGAGGTAAGGCTTCTGCAAGTTCTACATTAGCGGCATAATCACTACCATCACTAAAGGCAATCGCATCTTCACCAGAATCAGCTAGCACATGGAACTCATGAGAAAGTGCGCCACCAATGCTACCGGAGTCTGCATTTACTGGACGGAACTTGAGACCAAAGCGAGTAAAAATACGAGTGTAAGCTTCGTGCATACGCGCATAGGTAGCATCAAGTGAGGCATCATCAAGATGGAATGAATATGCATCTTTCATGATAAATTCGCGTGAACGCATTACACCGAAACGAGGACGGATTTCATCGCGGAATTTAGTTTGAATTTGGAAAAAGGTCACTGGTAATTGGCGGTAACTACGAATTTCACGTCGAATCATATCAGTGATAATTTCTTCGTGGGTTGGACCAAGGCAAAATTCGCGGTTATGACGATCGCGCATCCTAAGTAGTTCAGGACCATATTGATCCCAGCGGCCTGATTCTTCCCATAATTCCGCAGGCTGTACAACCGGCATTAATACTTCTTGTGCACTCGCTGCTTCCATTTCTTCACGAATAATGGCTTCGACTTTGCGTAGAACACGCAAACCCATAGGTAACCAGTTATATAAGCCTGCAGCCATTTTACGAACTAGACCAGCACGAATCATGAGCTGATGGCTAATAATTTCAGCATCAGCAGGGGTTTCCTTGACGGTGGCGAGCAAGAACAGGGAAGTACGCATAATCGAATTTCTTTCTATAGAGTGATAAAGGACGCTATTCTACTATTTCGAGCTGGCAGGCGCATCCATTACATTCCAGTCATCACGAACTTTTATTTTCTGATATAGGGTGCCATCGCTGGGTGGTTCCTGAGTTAATTGCCAAGCGCCATCTTTTGATTTCCATTTATAGCCGTAGACCACATGGTTCTTTACACCAGTATCATAGAGAAGCTGGTTGTTAACGAATGTTTTGACGTCGGAATTAAAGAGATAACCGGCTACAACAGCAATAATGAGTAGAAAAATAAGTAGCATGAAACCTTTCATAAGTGTGCCTTGTGATGGTTTTTATGACTTAAGTTTAGCAAATTATTGCTATATCGTGAATAAAACAAGGTGTTATGTTTCTTTTCCCTGAATAGCCTCTTCCGATAGGAAGAGGCTTATTGGGTGAGAATTATTTATCGGATTTTGATTCTTTATATCCGGTAATCATTGATTTAACTAAGTTTTGTTTATGTTTCCGGCTGGATAAGAGTACGCCTCCAACATGGAGAAAAATCAACAAAACAGTGAAGTTTGCAAGAAATTCATGAATTTCTTCCCAAAATTCTTCGCCTTGTTCATTGTTGTGATCTTCATCATCGGATACTTTTATGAAGCCTGCTTGCTGTACCTGGCTATATTCAGCTGTTGAGACAGCAAGTGGTCCATTGCCTTCAAGCCCATAAACTTTTAACCCACTATAGCCTGTTGCAAGTATGCTGATGAGTAACGCTATCGTCATCCAGCCGCCAGCAGGATTATGTCCAATGTATTTTTTTTCATGCTCTTGGCCATTTTTCAACGTGAATAATGCCTTAAGATAATCAATGGCAGCAGTAGGAGAAGTAATAAATTGGCTGAACCGAGCGTACTTGCTACCAATGAATCCCCAGATAATACGTACGACAATAAGACCCATGATGTAGTAGCCCGCGTAAGCATGTACAAGATCGAGTTCTTCGCCAGTTAAGTAGGCAATCGTAAATACGAGTACCAGCGTCCAGTGGAAAAAGCGTACCATGTAATCCCAGACGTAAATTTGATTTTTCATTTTCAGTTCCTTCATTTTGTGTAGGCTTGTACTAATGATGGTTTAATTTACGTCAAGATACATCGGGCAAATGCTGCATAATTGTCTTTTAGGGACATATGTACCATGATATAACCTATTGATAATACAAAAATAATGAAAGGCTATTAAATAATGCTGCAATCATACAAAGAAACAGCTTTGGTGCTTGTTTTGCTGCTGGTCGGCGTCTCCAGTGGAATGGATTTGTATACCGATCTTTCTCACGGTGCATCATTTTCCCATGTATTTAAAGAGGGGCTGATTGCCTTCTTAGCACTTATTCTGGTTGTGTGGATTTTATACGAACAACGCCAACAATTAGCACAAATACTTAACTTGAAGGCTGAGTTAGTCCAATCAGAGCAACAAGCATCTAAGGCTAACAGTTATGTGATTACGGCACGCAAGCAACTGTCTGAGGTGATCAGTAAGCAATTTGAAGAATGGGGTTTATCTTCAAGTGAAAGAGAAGTGGGCTGGTTATTACTGAAAGGCTTTAGTTTGAAGGAAGTTTCAGCAATTCGTGAGACGCATGAGAAGACAGTGCGTCAACAAGCGTCTGCAATTTACAAGAAGTCAGGATTAAGTGGACGGCATGCCTTTTCAGCTTGGTTTATTGAAGATTTGTTGTGATAAACAGTAATGTACTTTGATATAGAACGTTTTACCCAACTTTCGACGGCATTGCTATTAGGTTGTTTTTATTACTTTATATTAATCGCCAAATTAAGATCAATAATGTGGTTGTTGGTATTGTCTGTTATATGGATGGCTGGCTTTATTTTAATACGCGATATTTTAGTTGAATTGGTATTAATGTTTAATGATGGGATTTATCCCTTTAGCGTGGAGCAATACATCATCCTTGGGCAAGATATATTTTTAGCCCTGCTAATATTTAGTATTGGGCAACTAAAATTCGTTAATGATGCATCTTAGAATGTTGCTTTATTCCAGCCCCACATGGCACGAGGGCTATTAGTGAACTCAATATAGATCCGTTCAGAATTGATGTTGGTTAAGTTGTTGACCAATTCACATAGTGCCGCTGAAAGAGAAGTTGTTTTGTCTTCAGCAAGACTAATGCTTTTTAGCTCGATATAACAAAGCGGATCATTTTTACCTGCGAATAACATAGAACAAGAAGGCTCTATTGCAACCATGACATAACTTTCAGGCTTGTTTAACAGCGAAGCAGTCAATGCTGATAGCTGTTTAAGCAAGGCCTGACAGGTTATATCATCCAGTTCAATATTTGTCTGTAATTTAATTAAAGGCATAATTGTTATTTTTTACAATATGATTTTACTGCCTCTTGAGCACGTTTTAAATTTGCAGCACGTTCATCATCAGTAAGGTAACGCACAGAACCATCTTCATCGGTATATCGTACACGCACCTTTGTTTGTAACAAATTAAGATTCTTTTTGGCTTTGTCGCAATTCTTTTTATATTCTGCTTTCTTCGCTGCTTTTTTGTCGGCTTCTTTTTTTGCTTTATTAGTTTCTTCCTGACGTTTATTAAAGTTTTCTAAGCGCTTATCAAATTCACCTTTCGCTTTCACCGGATCAACTGCAGGCTTTGAGGGGGGCTTTATGGTTTTAAAATCGCCATTGGGAGGAGGCGTTGCCGTGTATTGAGTTACACCACTTTCATCTACCCATTTGTACATTTTAGCTGATGCGATATTTGCCACAGCGAAATTACCTAGGAGAAAAAGCAAAGACAGTAGAGTTGTTAAGGTATTACGCATGAATCGACTCCTTAATTCTTGGTTTTTAGACACTATAGCGCGAAAATGGTTTGCTGTTTTAGAACTAGTTACGATTTTTTGATCTATTTAGTTAAAAATCAACGTTTTTTCAATACGATACTTGACCCGACGCGCCATTATAAGTATTTTCTCATATTGGCTCGGAATACCTGTAGTGCTCGATTTTAGAGCAATTTTCAGCCTTTAATTTAGAAATTTGGTTGACCTAGGGTATTTACTTATCAGGTCGACAGGGTCGCTATGACGCTGTTGAGCTATGTTGTTGATAAAAAAGAATTTATTTGGAGATTGTGAACGTGGAATTGAACGGTGCCGAAATACTCATTCGTTTCCTGAAGGACGAGGGCGTAGAACACGTCTTTGGTTACCCAGGTGGCGCGGTACTCTATATATATGATGAGTTATTCAAACAAGAAGATGTGAAGCATATTCTTGTTCGTCACGAGCAGGGTGCAACGCATGCTGCCGATGGTTATGCACGTTCGACAGGCAAGCCGGGTGTTGTTCTCGTGACATCTGGTCCAGGTGCAACGAATGCCGTAACCGGTATTGCAACGGCCTACATGGATTCGATTCCAATGGTGATTATCACCGGTCAGGTTAATACTTGGGCAATTGGTTCGGATGCGTTTCAAGAAGTCGATGCAGTGGGTATCACTCGTCCCTGTGTAAAACACAATTTCCTTGTTAAAGATGTTAAAGATTTAGCAGAAACGTTGAAGAAAGCATTTTACGTTGCAACCACAGGGCGACCTGGTCCGGTTGTGGTTGATGTACCGAAAGATGTCACTATGGCAACAACGGAATACACATTTCCAGAAACGGTTGAGATGCGTTCTTATAATCCAGTTGTCAAAGGTCATCCAAAACAAATTAAGAAAGCCGCAGAATTATTACTCGCAGCGAAACGTCCAATGATCTATGCCGGTGGTGGCGTGATATTAGGCGAAGGTTCAAAAGAGCTAATTGATTTTACTCGTAGCTTGGGTGCGCCTGTTACAAATACATTAATGGCATTAGGCGCTTATCCTGCAACCGATGAACAGTTTGTGGGCATGTTGGGTATGCACGGTACTTATGAAGCCAACATGGCAATGCATAATTGCGATGTATTGATTTCAGTTGGTGCGCGTTTTGATGATCGTGTTGTTGGCCAGATAGAACAGTTCTGTCCGGAAGCAACTATTATCCATATTGATATCGATCCGGCCTCTATTTCTAAGAGTGTCGTTGTTGATGTACCCATTGTTGGGGATGTTGCAACAGTACTTAAAGACATGATTGCAATTGTGAAAGAGGGTAAGTGTAGTCAAGACGAAAAGGCACTTAAATCTTGGTGGAATCAAATCACTGAATGGCGTGGCGTTAACTGCTTAAACTACGATCGCCATAGTGCTTTAATTAAACCTCAGTTCGCTATTGAAAAATTATATGAAGTCACTAATGGTGAAGCTTATGTCGCATCTGATGTAGGTCAGCATCAAATGTGGGCAGCACAATTTTATAAGTTTGATGAGCCTCGTCGTTGGATTAACTCTGGTGGCTTAGGGACAATGGGCTTTGGTTTGCCTGCTGCTATTGGTGTGCAATTGGCACATCCGGATGCAACCGTTGCGTGTGTAACAGGTGATGCAAGTATTCAAATGTGTATTCAGGAACTGGGTACAGCATTGCAATACAACACGCCGGTTAAAATCATTAGTTTGAATAACCGATATATGGGCATGGTTCGTCAGTGGCAAGAATTCTTTTATGAGTCACGTTACTCACAATCTTATATGGAAACCATTCCTGATTTTGTGAAATTAGCAGAATCGTACGGACATGTTGGTATGCGTATTGAAAAACCGGAAGATCTAGAAGGTGCTATGAAAGAAGCCTTTGCTATGAAAGATCGTTTGGTGTTCATGGATATTATTACGGATCAAACTGAAAACGTTTACCCTATGATTGCCGCAGGTAAAGGGCATCATGAAATGCACCTTTCACCAGAGAGGGAGCTAGCCTGATGCGACATATTATTTCTGTATTACTTGAAAATGAATCAGGTGCGCTATCCCGCGTTGCAGGGCTTTTTTCGGCACGTGGTTACAACATTGAATCATTAACAGTTGCACCTACTGAAGATAGTTCTTTATCGCGTATGACGTTAGTCACTGAAGGCTCAGAGCAAATAATTGAACAAATCACTAAGCAACTAAATAAATTAGTTGATGTAGTAAAATTATTAGACCTTACCGAAGGTGCGCATATTGAACGTGAGATGATGCTGATTAAAGTAACCGCTGAAGGTGTTGATGTACGTGAAGAAATTAAACGCCTTATCGATATCTTCCGTGGCCGCATTATTGATGTTACAGATACTACTTATACATTGGAGTTAACCGGTACGGGAAGTAAGTTGGATGCATTTATTGAAGCACTTGGAAGCACAACGATTTTAGAAACTGTACGATCAGGCGTGTCAGGTATTGCGCGCGGAGCAAAGAGCTTGCATGTGTAATTGCTTAGCTTAAATAATTTATTTAAAACATTAAAAGATTTATTCGACTTTAGAATTGAGGATGCCATGAATATTTATTACGACAAAGATGCTGACATTAGCATTATTAAAGGGATGAACGTTGCCATTATTGGTTATGGTTCACAAGGCCACGCACACGCAAATAACCTGAAAGATTCAGGTGTGAGCGTAGTAGTTGGTTTACGCGAAGGTTCTTCATCTGCTAAGAAAGCAGAAGAAGCTGGCCTTGCAGTTAAGAATGTAGCAGATGCAGTAGCAGGCGCAGATCTGGTTATGATTTTGACACCAGATGAATTTCAGTCAGTACTGTATAAAGAAGAAATTGAGCCAAACATCAAACAAGGTGCAACATTAGCCTTTGCACATGGCTTTGCTATTCATTACAACCAAGTTGTACCGCGTGCAGATTTAGATGTGATCATGATTGCACCGAAAGCACCAGGCCATACAGTTCGTAGTGAATTTGTTAAAGGTGGTGGTATTCCTGATCTTATCGCTATATACCAAGATGCATCTGGTAAAGCGAAAGACGTTGCACTTTCTTACGCTTCAGGCGTTGGCGGTGGGCGTACTGGTATTATTGAAACAACATTTAAAGATGAAACTGAAACAGATTTATTTGGTGAACAAGCGGTTCTTTGTGGTGGCGCTGTTGAATTAGTTAAAGCCGGTTTTGAAACATTAACCGAAGCCGGTTATGCACCTGAAATGGCCTACTTTGAATGTTTACATGAATTGAAATTGATTGTTGACCTCATGTATGAAGGTGGTATTGCCAACATGAACTACTCAATTTCAAACAATGCAGAATATGGCGAATACGTTACAGGTCATAAGATCATCAACGAAGAAAGTCGTTGGGCAATGCGTGAAGCATTAGAAAATATTCAGAATGGTGAATACGCTAAGCGCTTTATTCTTGAAGGACAAAGTAATTATCCTGAAATGACAGCACGTCGTCGTAACAATGCAGCACACCCGATTGAACAAACTGGTGCTAAGTTACGTAGCATGATGCCTTGGATCACTGCCAATGCATTGGTAGACAAGAGTAAAAACTAATTGTCTGAGTAATACATAAACAATGCGGTCTTTATGACCGCATTTGTTTTTGCAGGTTAACGAATATTATGGCACTAACAAATCGACATCAATTAATCGCTAGCGAAGGGCATGTATTTATTACCCTGAGTATCGTTGTCGTTAGCGTTGTTGGTTATAAGCTTGGTTGGCTTGAAACATCACTATTATGGTTAATTCCAGTGTTATTGATCTTTATGTTTCGAGATCCAACACGCCATATTCCCCCCGAGCCTTTAGCTGTATTAAGCCCTGTTGATGCTGAAGTATTGGCAATTGAAGATACTCGTGATGGTTTTATTGATCGTAATGCAAAGAAGATTGTTCTCGGCATGGGGATTTTTGATATTTATTCAATACGCAGTCCTATTGAAGGCAAGGTCGTTCACCAATGGTATGTGGATAAGGAAACAGCTGTTTCTGATGCCCCACAGTTTGCACAATGGATTAAGACCGACGAAGATGATGATGTTCTACTTGCCATCTACCGAGGACGTGTCATGCCTAGACCTCGTTGTTATGTACAAATTGGTGAACGCTTGGGTCAGGGACAGCGCTGTGGTTTTATGAGTTTTGGTGCTCGTATCGAAGTGTATGTGCCAGATACAGCACGTATTGATATAAAAGTAGGCCAGCGTTTGATCGCAGGAGAGCATCCTCTGGCACATTTCATACACCATCATTAATGATTCATTATTGTCCGAAAAGTCAGCAGATCAACACTTTCCTGCTATGATTTAGTTATTATAAAGATTAAGCTCACACTATGACTGAACCAGAACAAATTCATAAGCAGCGTAGCAAAGGCATTTATTTGTTGCCTAACCTATTCACAACAGCCGGTCTATTTGCAGGCTTTTATGCCATTATTGCCGCAGTTGATGGGCATTTTGCGAATGCAGCCATCGCTATTTTTATTGCTTTAATCATGGACGGCATGGATGGTCGTGTTGCTCGTATGACTCACACCGAGAGTGATTTTGGTGCAGAATATGACAGTATGGCTGACATGGTGTCATTCGGATTGGCACCGGCTCTTGTTATTCACCAGTGGGCACTGACTTCATGGGGTAAAATTGGCTGGTTGGCAGCATTTGTTTTTGCAGCTTGCGCCGCATTACGTTTAGCACGTTTTAATACACAAGTAGGCATTGCTGATAAACGTTATTTCCAAGGCTTAGCTAGTCCAGCCGCTGCATCATTGATTGCCGGTTTTGTTTGGTTGGGCGTTGATTTTGGTTGGGAAGGAACGGATAAAAGTTTGATTGCGATTGTGGTTAGTATCGGTGCAGGTATCTTGATGGTAACTAATATCCGTTACCACAGTTTTAAACAATTTGATTTGCGTGGCAAAGTTCCTTTTATTGTTATTGTTGCTTTAATGCTGACCTTTGCCGTGATTTATTTACACCCACCCGTCATGTTATTTGCTGGTTTCTTTATTTATGCGATTTCAGGGCCGATAATGGCAATTCTAAAATACAAAGAACGCCATCAAGATAAAAATAAAACTGACAAAGCCGCGTAAATTTATAACCAATCTTTTTTGTTTGCAGCTACATGCATCAATGTAGCAATAATACGTTTATCATAAATCGTACCAGACTCGTTGTAGAGTTGGTCTAAAATTTCTTGGTTTGATAGAGGCTCTCGGTAAGCGCGTGGGCTCTGCATAGCGACGAAGGCATTGGCGACAGCCAAAATACGTGCTGTGATTAATATTTTGTCACCACTGATGCCACCTGGGTAACCACTACCATCAATATGTTCATTCTTCTGAGCAATGGTTTCCAGTACAGGTCCATCGAATTCTAAATCAATTAATATATTTGATGTTTGAGTAATGGTTGTTTGCAACGTATCACGTTCTTCATCAGTCAGTTCGGTGGTTTTTTCTAATATATCTCTAGGAATAAATAATTTCCCAATATTAGCTAAGCATGCAGCCAGTTCAAGTGTTTCAATTTCTGTTTTTGAGAGATTAATTTCTTGTGCTATCGACCGAGCAAGTTTAGTTGTTTTTTGTGAATGATTCGCACTGTCAGGGACATAACTATCTATTACATGTGTTAATGTTTGCACAAGGTGCTTCATTAAGCGCTTATGTTTGTCTTCGGCATTTCTCAATTCAGTAATATCATGAAGCACAACTAAAGTGTTGTATTCGTTAATTGGGAAAAAACTACAGTGATAGGTTTTAGTGAGGTTGTTAAAGGTTAGTTCACTAACTACTACAACAGTACGATTATTGTTATGAGCATCTGCAACAAATTTTTGTATTAATTTTCCTGTTTCATATCCAAAACTTTCAGTAAGTCCTTTGTCGATGAGGTTATCAGGTGTTAGGTTATAAATTGATGCAATAGGAAGATTTGAAAACTGGATACACATTTTTTTATCAATGATTAAAATAAAATCACCAATATTATTGGTAACTGTTTGCAGCGCTTCTTTTTGTTGTGTTAGTAATGCTGATTTTTCATTTAGTGCGGCAGCATATTTCTGTGCATATAAGCTGGCACCATGTCTCCACGATGCAATAAGAATGAATAATAACGCAGCAAGACCAAGTGAAAATGAAATTATTAAGCTTTCACGGCGAGCATAAGATCCCTCTAACGCTTCTGCTGATGAAATGGTTTGTAATAACAGCCAATTTGTATCTTGTATTTCTCGGCTCATAAAAAGTATATCTTTGCCGGTATAGTTTTTTCGAATAGCAAAGGCGCCAGGATTATCTAGTGCATAGGCTGCAGCCAGATTGTTAACATCATGGGGTAACTTAAGAAACATGTTTTGATGGCTGTTATTCTTTTTGTTTAAATAAATAATAGAATTATGGTGCCTTCTAACAAGAAGCGTCTCGTCACTTTTAGTGCTAAAGATTTCTTTGTTTAGTAAGGGGTAAAGTTTATCGCTTAACGTTGTAATACCAATAATGCTGGCTGATGCCTTGTTATTATTAATGTTGTGGGCAGGAACAATAAAAGTAATAACTTGTTGTTTATGCTGATCGAGATAAATGTCGCGGAGCTGTTTAGTTCCGGTTTTTACCGAAATCTTAGCTTTTTCTAAACTAAGCTTATCCAGTATTGGCATGCCTGGTGTGGCAACAATAACCTTGCCATCAGCAGATACGATTGCGATACCTGAGTGCCTAATAGTTGCTACATTTGCTTTTATTGGGCTGGGCGTAATTTTTTCAACAAAGCCGCTGTTTTTTGCAGTTTGTATAAGTAAATTTTTAAGGTATGTGCGTTGCGCAAGTTGAACGCTAGTATAATCGCCGTTGTTGTTAGAAAGCTGGGTCAAGTAAAGTTGTAAAGACTGGTTATTAGCAAGCGATGTTAGCGTTTCATACTGTGATGACATCCAATCATTTAACAGATCTTCGCGTACATCCGCCATTAATGATAAACGGTATTGCCAGTTTTGAATATCTCGTTCATATTCATTTGTGGATAGCTTATTAATTAAGCCAAGTCCAATAACAGTAATGGCAACAAGAATTATTAATGCTAACCATTTTGATAATTTAGTTTGTAATAGTGATACCGACTTCATAGGTACCTAATCCTTTGTTGTTATCGAGTTATGATGGTAAATGAATCCACCATTGCTTCTCATCTAGTGAATAGATGGGTATGTAGTGTAGAATGCTTTTATCTGACAATATCTCATCAACTTGATTATCTAAAATCAAAGTATCACCGTCTAGGTAAACTGCAAGAATTGCATGAGGAATACCTAGATTAGTATCTTCCAAAATGACTATTCGGCTTTGCAAATTTCTATGCCCTAACCAGCGCAATGACAGTAGCTTAGTTATTGCATAGTCTTCACAATCGCCACCACGTTTTAGAAACTGTTTCGGTATTGCCCAATAATCGTCAAGATTATAATTATCGATATCTAGAATATATTCTTTTTTGTTGGCGTAGAGATTTATATTTTTTAATTGGGTTCGAGTATCTTGACCTTTTAATGTTTCAAGGTAGTTTAGCCACTGTGTAAGGTGGCAACGATTGAATTCCTGACTGTTACAGTCACCTTCAGGGATATCTTCTTTGATGTGGCGATCCAGAACACTCAACCATTGAGGGAATATTTCTAATCCCGCTTGTTTGGTTTCTAGACTACCGAATAATCCAACTGCATATGCAAATGTTGGGGATAAACTCAAAATCAGTAAAATGCTTACAAAGCGTTTTATTTGTTTTATATGCGGGTTATTTTGTAAAAACTGCCCCAAAAGGTTCTCCAGCACATTAAGTCTCTTATGTAATCAGTTGATATTAAGTGAATATTCTCTAACAAGCTATTTATTAACAGAGATTGCTATAAATTTCTATCAAGTACGTAAGTAAAAACATCACCTAAATTATGGATTTTAAAAGAATTAATATCATTGTATAAGCTAGGTGATATAGATAAAATGCTTATGTTTATTATCGAGTGGGGCGATGGTAGACAGCCTTTTGCATTGTCATATTTAAAATACTATCCCTGATTTTTGTGGTTTTAGAAGCATACAATAATAAGGTGGGAAGTATGAAGTCTGGGTTACGCCACATTGGTTTATTTTTAGTAAGCACATCCTGTTTGTTTTCGGCACAAGCGTTAGCTGTTGATGCTGAAGCTGAATTTAAAAAGGCTATGGCGGAGAGAGAGAAAGGTAACCTTGATGAATCAATTGTTATCTTTCAGTCGATTCTAAGTCAGGAGCCAGCCTTACATCGCGCACGTTTAGAATTAGCCGTTGCTTATTATCGTTCAACTCGATTTGAAGAAGCTGAAAGTCAGGCAAAAAAAGTTCTTAATGAACCCAATACACCTCCTGCAGTACGGTTATCAATTATTGCGTTTCTTGCAAAAATAAAATCAGAACGTAAACGTTTTGAGAAAGTGGGGAGTACATACAGAACCTCTGTTTCAGCGGGTTATTTGCATGATACGAATGTTAATGTTGGTCCTAATTCCGATGTAATTAATCTGGGTACATCAACATTACGTTTAGCAGCTGGTTCAACTCCACAGAGTGATGGCGCAATTACTTTAACAGGAACATTTAATTACAGTTACCAAACAGGCAAGGTTGTAAATGTTGGTGGTAAGTCTGCTGCAGTCTTGTGGCAATCTCAGGCATCTATTTATAGTAAGCAGTATCAAGAATTATCTGAGTTTAATCTCGATGTTGTTAGTGCTAGTACTGGTCTTGCTTTTGTTGCCCCAGGTTATTGGCGTAGCAACATTAGTTTGCAGCTTGACAGTATTGAATTGGGCAGTGATTCCTTAGCTTTTTATACCACATTGTTACCAAGCGTTACGTGGCAACTTAATAAGACAACAGATTTATCTATTAATGGATCATTAGCAGATCGTGACTTCAAGCAAAGTAATGATCAGGGTCGTGATAGTTTTTATAAATCAGTGGGTGTGACCTTGGGTAAACGTTTAATGAAAGGTAAGGTCGCACTTCAAGCGGGTTTGACCTTCTTTAATGAAGATGCAAAAAATGATCGTTTTAGTCGTGATGGTGCTAAGTTGTTTTTAGGTGCTAATTGGAACGCATGGAAAAATGGTTTGTTGTACGCGACCTTTAGCGAACGTGATTCAAAACATGATGACCCTGAGCCACTGTTTAATGAAAAAAGAGATGAGCGTGAGACAAAATTCTTAGTGGGGTTTCGTCATCAGTTTTCCGGTGACTATCTGAATAAGTGGGTACTAAAAGGTAGTTACAAGAATACAGATAATGCATCGAATATTGATATCTTTAAGTATGATCGTGAAGTAACGAGTGTCACGTTTTCGAGAAGTTTTTAGACGCCAGTAGGTTTAAGCGGGGGAGTAGATTATGAATACATATAAGATAATTTCACAAGTAGTTGTAGCATCGTTAGTGAGCATAGCAACATCGGGTTTTGCTATTACGGAGGATGACTCTGTGCATAGCTGGGGGCCTTGGACGACATTAGTTCAACCAGCAGCAGGTCGAACTGCCCCCGTTTCAACTACAGTAGCAGGGCCTGTGACGCCAGGTTTTGGGGCAGGTGATACAAATCAATTTACACCGGTTGTAACGACACCAAGCACAACGCCAACAACGCCAAGCTCAGGTGATAGTTGTGTGGCTGGTTCAGCATGTAACTATGCTTTGATTTATTCTAGAGGGGACGGTGAAACATCACTCCAAGCGGCAACGGTGACATTAAATCCTATTCCGGTAAGACAACAAGTTTCAGAACAGCAACCGCCAGGTGATGGGCCGGTAGCTATTCAGGTTGCTCCCGCATTTGAAACGTCATTAAATATTAATAGTACAAGTTCATTACCATTATCTATCTCGGTAAATAATGTATTAGTGAATTTTATAAATTCTACATTGTGGCGCTATAACGCGGGCAGAGATTTTGTCCAAGGCAACACGGTTGATGCAGGCGGTAGCGCTTTCGTATATGGGCTTTCTGAAATATCAGAAGCGGATCGTACGAGAACAATTGGCTATTTTATAGCGGGTAGTTTAACGGGTACGGATGAACTTGATGCATTTAATGTGGGCGAAGTTGAAGCAAGTTATGAAGGCTTTACGCTTAATTCAGGTGTAGAAGTTGCGATTGATGTTGATTTTGGTGCGGGTACTTGGAATGGTAGCTGGAATGATGGCAATGATGGTGGCGTTAGAGCAGTAATGAGCACTGATGGTGTTAATGTTCTTAAGGGGGCTGTCGGTTTTAATGCGGAAGGGGTCATAGATGGTGCAAATTTGGTTTCAACCTCTATCTCGGCAAGTGATGCCACGTCTATCTCTGGAACAATAGATGGCTCGTTCTTTGGTGGTGGAGCCTCTGTACTGGCTGGTTCACTGGAGATTAAAAAATCTACTCAAAACTACACTGATGGTGAATATCAGGATTTATATGTAACGAGTCGAAATGTTACTTTGCCACAGGCTAGGCCAGAATAATTTATTGTTTAAATCAAAAAAAGCGGCTTTTTAGCCGCTTTTTTTGTTACGAATGATTAATTCTTATACTAAATACTTGGAAAATATCAGGCTTAAGGCTATAGTATCTTCCATGAGTACACAGGTACACAGCTTAAGTTTCAAGAAGGCCTATTCAGGTCAGGCTGCTTTGTGCCTTAATACACTCTTCCTGCTACTGCCGTAAGGCAGACAATACATCCCCCATACCCTGGCGAGGGTCAGTATAAACGCAAAAATCAGACAAATATCAGTAGAATACCGGCGTACAGCCATGCCCATTTTCGGCTGTGAGTGGTAAAATGCCGGCAGTATTGTATGGAGTAGGACATGAGTGACAAATTAATTATTTTTGATACGACTTTACGCGATGGTGAGCAAAGTCCCGGTGCGTCCATGACCAAGGATGAAAAGGTTCGTATCGCCAAAGCACTTGAAAAAATGCGTGTTGATGTTATTGAGGCGGGTTTTCCGATTGCCTCTCAAGGTGATTTCGAGGCAGTAAAAGCAGTTGCTGATACCGTTCAGGACAGCACAATCTGTGGATTGGCTCGTGCACTGGATAAAGATATTGATCGAGCTGGTGAAGCGCTTAAAGGCGCTAATTCAGCACGTATCCATACCTTTATCGCAACGTCTCCGATTCACATGAAAGATAAGTTGCGTATGTCACCAGATCAGGTTTTAGAACAAGCGGTGGCTGCTGTAACACGGGCACGTCAGCATACAGATGATGTTGAATTTTCGCCTGAAGACGCAGGTCGTTCTGAATTGGATTTTTTATGTCGAGTGCTTGAAGCTGTGATTGATGCCGGCGCGACAACCTTAAATATCCCTGATACGGTTGGTTATAATTTACCGCATCAATTTGGTGAATTGATTTATAACTTACGTGAAAAAATTCCCAATTCAGATAAAGCAATTTTCTCGGTACATTGCCATAACGATCTTGGTTTAGCTGTATCAAATTCATTGTCTGCGGTGTTAAACGGAGCAAGACAAGTTGAATGTACCATTAATGGTTTGGGTGAGCGTGCCGGTAATGCTTCATTAGAAGAAGTTGTGATGGCAGTACGTACACGTCAGGATATTTTTGATTGTGACACCGAGCTTGATTCTACTCAGATCATGACCTGTTCACGTCTTGTTTCTGGTATTACTGGTTTTGCAGTACAGCCAAATAAGGCCATTGTTGGTGCAAATGCTTTTGCACACGAATCTGGTATTCATCAAGATGGTGTATTAAAGAAACGTGAGACTTACGAAATCATGCGTGCTGAAGATGTTGGTTGGTCAGCGAATCGAATGGTACTTGGTAAACATTCTGGGCGTAATGCTTTCCGTACCCGCATGCAGGAATTAGGTTTTAGTTTTGAGTCTGAAGATGATGCAAATGATGCATTTTCTCGTTTCAAAGATCTTGCTGATAAGAAGCATGAAATATTTGACGAAGATTTGCAGTCATTAATGACCGAAGCCGGTATTGAAGCTGAGAATGAGTTATTTAAATTAGTGTCATTAAAAGCCGGCAGTGAAACAGGTAAGAAGCCAGTTGCTGAAATTACTTTATGGGTCGATGGTGAAGAAAAATCGGCACGTTCAGAAGGTGGTGGGCCGGTTGATGCCGCCTTTCGTGCCATAGAAGAAATTGTTGAAAGTGATACCGAGTTGCAACTTTATTCTGTCAATAACATTACTACCGGTACTGATTCACAAGGCGAAGTGACGGTTCGTCTTGAAAAAGGTGGCAGTATTGTTAATGGACAAGGTGCAGATACAGATATTGTAATTGCATCAGCCAAAGCTTATATCAATGCCTTGAATAAAATTATTCGACCTTCTGAACGTTCACACCCTCAAGCAGGTGATGTTTAAAACAGCTTATGCATGATCAGTATCTACAAGCAATGGGAATTACCCGCTGGGTCAGACGTGAGTCTGACCCAGTTGTAGTAAATGACATAGTGGAACAAGTCGCACCACAAGTTGAAGAGAATAACGAAGTAGAATTAACCGTCATTCAGACACCAGACAGTCATATGGTGGATGATCTTGACTGGCATGGGCTTCAGCAACAAGTATCAAGCTGTATTGCATGTGATTTGCACGCGACACGTTCACAAGTTGTTTTTGGTGCGGGTAGTCAACAAGCTGACTGGATGATTATTGGTGAAGCACCTGGTGCAGAGGAAGAGCAGCAAGGGCTACCCTTTATGGGGCAATCGGGTCAATTATTGACAGGGATGATTGAGGCAATGGGCTTGAAGCGTGAACAAGTCTATATCACCAATATTCTTAAATGCCGCCCACCTGAAAACCGAGATCCGAGTAAAGATGAAATAATGGCTTGCCATGCTTTTCTAAGACGTCAAATTGAATTGCTGCAACCTAAAATTATATTGGTATTTGGTCGAGTTGCAGCACAGAATCTTTTAGATACAGATAAACTCATGAAAGATCTGCATGGCAAGGTGTTCAAGTATAAAGACACTGATATTCCCGTTGTTACAACCTATCATCCTGCTTACTTATTACGAGCACCGAGTGAGAAGCGAAAGGCATGGAATGACTTGCAAGTGGCAATGCGTATTGTCGCAGGTGAAACTTCATGAGTGCGGTATTGCAACAACCCCATATTAGCCTCTGCCCAATGCAACTAGATAATGTAGAAGAGGTATTAAAGATAGAACATACAATGTATGACTATCCATGGACTGAAGGTATCTTCAAAGATTGTTTACGGGTTGGTTATTGTTGTTGGTTGTTAATGGAAGATGATGAAATTGCAGCCTATTCAGTTTTATCTGCAGCGGCAGGTGAGTCGCACTTACTAAACCTATGCGTTAGAAAAACCAGTCAGCGTCGTGGCTATGGTAGACAATTAATGGAACACATGCTGAAATTAGCAAAACGACATGATGCTGACGTTTGCTTGTTAGAAGTAAGACCATCAAATACGGCAGCGATAGATTTGTATGAAAAAATGGATTTTGTTGAAGTCGGTGTACGACCCAATTATTACCCAGCGAAGAATGGTCATGAAGATGCGGTTATTCTCGCACGTGAACTAACCTTTTAATTTAAAAATTGTAGATAAAAATGTCAGAAATTACAGACGAAACATCCTTGCGTCGTACCTTTGCGATTGTTTCACATCCGGATGCAGGTAAAACAACACTTACCGAGAAATTACTGTTATTTGGTGGTGCAATTCAAATGTCCGGTACCGTTAAAGGCCGTAAGTCTGATAGGCATGCGACCTCTGACTGGATGGAATTAGAAAAGCAACGTGGTATCTCTGTTACTTCATCGGTTATGCAGTTTACTTATGGTGATAAGATTGTAAACCTACTTGATACTCCTGGGCATGAAGATTTCTCAGAAGATACTTATCGTACACTAACCGCAGTCGATTCAGCTTTAATGGTAATCGATTGTGCGAAAGGTGTAGAGCAACGAACAATTAAATTGATGGATGTTTGTCGTTTACGTGACACACCGATAATGACATTTATTAATAAACTTGATCGTGAAGGTCGAGATCCTTTTGAATTGCTCGATGAAATTGAAGATATTCTAAAAATTCGTTGCGCGCCGATTACTTGGCCGATAGGTATGGGTAAAACACTTAAAGGTGTTTTCCATATGTTAAATGATACGGTTCATCTTTTTAGTGCCACCCATAAAGGTAAAGTGCAGGAAGGTGAAGTCATCGAAGGGTTAGACAACCCGCGTCTTGATGAGTTGCTGGGTGTGCAGGCAGAAGAATTGCGTGAAGAAATTGAATTGGTTCGCGGAGCAGGTAATGCTTTTGATGTTGATGATTATCTTAAAGGAGAATTAACGCCGGTTTTGTTTGGTTCGGCAACCAATAACTTTGGCATTAAAGAGTTATTAGATGTTTTTACCGAAAATGCACCTGCGCCATTAACACGTCAAGCAGATGTGCGAGCAGTGACTCCAGGCGAAGGTAAATTTTCAGGGTTTGTATTCAAAATTCAAGCGAACATGGATCCAGCGCATCGAGATAGAATTGCCTTCTTGCGCATTACATCGGGTAAATTTACCAAGGGTATGAAAATGTATCAGGTCCGTTTAGGTAAAGATGTGCAGATTGCCAATGCAACAACATTTATGGCAAGAGAACGTGAAAATGTAGTTGAAGCATATCCTGGCGACATTATCGGTTTGCATAACCATGGCACAATTAAGATTGGTGATACTTTTACGCAAGGTGAGAATCTTAAATTTACCGGAATCCCTCATTTCGCACCGGAGTTATTTAGACGAGTCGTATTACGTGACCCTTTAAAAATGAAAGCCTTATTGAAAGGTTTGGTACAACTATCAGAAGAAGGTGCAACACAGGTATTCCGCCCTAAACAAAGTAATGACCTCATTCTTGGCGCAGTAGGTATCTTGCAGTTTGATGTAGTGGCATATCGACTGAAAGATGAATATAACGTGGAATGTTCGTATGAGCCGGTACAGGTTGCTACAGCTAGGTGGATTGAGTGTGACGACCCTAAAATGCTCGCTGATTTTGAGAAAAAGGCAGTTGAGAACCTAGCTGTCGATGCAGCTGAGGAACTGACATATCTTGCTCCTACACGGGTAAATTTAGACTTAATGATGGAACGTTGGCCTGAAATAAGATTTTTATCAACCAGAGAGCATTAGAGTTGATCTTAACTATTTGTTTATAATGGTAAAATTATATTATGGCGATAAAAGAATAAACATCGAATTTCTAAAGTCTTTTCTATAATTACCGATAGCCTGTACATAGTCACTCTGTACAGGCTTTTTTATGACTCATTTTAATGAGAATTTTTCACGATCATGTCTACGAACATGGGTATTTACCCTCGTATCAGCAGTATTTCTTTGTCTATTATTTATCACAGGAAAGGTTAGCGCAGCAGAAGCGAGCACGGTAGAGCCGACAACTGATTTACGTATTCTGGTTGATGTGTCTGGCAGTATGAAAAAGAATGATCCAAAAAATTTACGTAGAGATGCTCTACGTTTATTAATTGGAATGTTACCTGAAACAAGTCGTGTAGGTATCTGGAGTTTTGGCCAATACGTCAATATGCAGGTAAAACCTGATTTCGCAACAAAAGCCTGGAAAAAGAATGCACGTAAAGAAGCAAACACGATTCGTTCTTTAGGTCTTTATACCAACATACAAGATACCCTAACCAAAAGTAGTTGGGATTGGCGACGTCCTGATCCTAAATGGGATCGTCACATGATTTTATTAACTGACGGTATGGTTGATATATCAAAAGATCCATCAAAGAACCGCAAGTCACGCCAAAAAATTCTAGGCAGTATTGTTTCTGATCTTAAAGCAGCCAATGTGAAGATACATACTATTGCACTGTCTAAACAAGCTGATCATGAGCTATTAAGAACATTATCGACAAAGACCGATGGTTGGTATGAGTCAGTTGAATCTGCTGATATGCTGCAGCGACTGTTTTTAAGACTATTTGAAAAAACCACCAAGATGGATTCATTACCGCTAGAAGGTAATTTATTTGATGTTGATGGAAGTATCAGTGATATGACATTGCTGGTATTTCGCAGTGCATCAGGAAAACCAACTAAAGTATTAGCACCTGACCATTCTGTTTTAGAGTATGGCAAGCCACATAAAAATGTTGATTGGTTTCAGGATAAAAGTTTTGACATCATCACCATTCATAAACCAATGGTGGGTAAGTGGAAGTTAGATGCCGATATTGACAAAGATAATCGCGTTAAAATAATTAGTAACTTGAAATTACGCGTTGATTCACTGCCAATTGACATTATTGAAAATGAATCAGTAAATTTAAAAGCATCCATTATTAGCAAGGAAGGACTTCTTGAAGATAAGGAAATGCTGAGCCTAATAAAGGTTACATCTCAAAGTGTTGGCTTTAAAGGCAACGAAGTAACTCAGGAAGTGCCAGCAACAAAATTGGCCGGTGTTTATGAAGCGCGGCTTGAAGGTGTTAGTGAAAAAGGCACAGTTCAAATTGTTGTAAAAGTGGATTCCCCTACATTTAAACGTGAATCAAGGCATGAAATAAAAGTTCACGAGAGTCCAATTAAATTAGAATTAAATGCGACAACTAATGGTCTTGTTATTAGAGTAACGGAAAACCCATCTCTAATACAGACAGGTACTTTACAACTTGCACTAAGAATAGAAGGTAATAAAGGTGCTTACTACGTAACAAAGTTTGGAGCACATCGCTGGCAAGCAACATTGGATAATGGTTTTGAAGGGAAGGAAATTACAATAAATGCGACTGCAAATCGTATTGGTAACATTAAGTTTAAAATGCAATTACATGGTCGATTACCTGTTGCGATAAAACCGATAAAAGATCCATTAACAATATGGGCAGAAGAAACAGATTCAGGGCTTGTTATTAAAGCATTGCTTGAAGAAAACTTGTTGCAAACAGGTACCTTACAACTTGGCTATTTCAAAGAGGGACACAAAGATCAAATAGTCACAATTCCCCAACAGACTGATAAAGTATGGCAACAATTACTATTGCCAGAGCATACTGGAGCTACATTGACAGTTTCAGCTTCTGCTCATCAACTTAATGGTAAAGACTTCGAGAAAGAATACGCGGTGGTTGTGCCAAAGGTAAAAATCAAAGAACCCATTGCCGAAGTACAAGGTACACAAGATAATAAGCAGGATGAGCATGCAGAAGAAGCAGAACATGCTAAAGAAGAAGACCATGTAAAGGACGATGGGCATGAACCTGAAGCTGAGCATGAAGCGAATCCCGACGCAGAGCATGATGGTGAATCTAGTTCACTTGTTATTATTATCGCATTGGTAATTGCAAATATTATAATATTTGGTGGTGCATACTTCGGTTATCGTTATTGGAAAAAGAAGAACCAACCATTGCCAGATGACTATGATGAAGAGGATGCTAAAAAAACAGATGATGCTGCTAAGAAAGATCTTCCAGAATCTAAACAGGATGAAATAAAGAAGGACAGTGATGATACTGAGGATTTTTCTGAGCAAAGAAAGGAACCCACACCACCAGATGATGTGGAATTAAAAGTAGATGAGAAAGATGATACGCCAGAAGATGAAGACAAAGAAAAGCCTGAAAATGATGAGGAAGTTAAAGAGCCAGATATGATTGAAACCGCTTCGGCAGATGATCTTCCTGATTTTGATGTGGATATGGAGTCAGATACATCAGAGGAAAGTGATCAGGAGAAAGATAAATGAATGAAACGGCCAGCACAATAGTAATTATTGCGGCTGAATTCGGCGCTGTGTTACTAGTGCTGTTTATAATTGCATTAATATTATTCTTAAAGCGACGTGCATCAGACAAACGTTATGTTGCTGAATTTATTGCGGAGCATAAAAAGAATCATGCTAATAGACGTGATGCAATACGAGAAAAAATGGTATCAGACTCTCTTCTTAGTGAAGAAGAGTTAGATGATTTTCTTGATAACGTTACCGCATCAGAAAGAAAACTCTATAAACGTATCTTGAATATGTACCTAGGTTTTGATCGACAATGTTTAACAGAAATTCGTGATGAATTATCAGATATTAATAGCAGTTGGATTGAAACGGTTAAAAAGAACATAAATTCAGTGCCTGCCGGAAGTATTCCAGAAGAAAAAGTTCAGGAATTGAATGACAAGATTGATGAATTAACCACTGAAAATACTAAAATAGCAGTTGATCTTGCTGAGGCAATGGAAACTATGGAAGATATAGTTAAGGAATATTCTCTTATGTATGCGGGGCAGGAGAATGAAACAATGGATCGACTTTCTGATGACTACCAAAAATTGAAAAACAAATCAGATTCGCACAATAATTAATGCTGCATATGCTCGTGATTGGCGTGGTGATGCGCATGTGCATTAGGAGCAGTAAGACTATAAACACCGAACAATATAATTAATGTTCCTGCAAGTTGACGCACTATTGGTTGATGAATAAATCGTTTTACCGAGGTTGCAAAAGTTCCCAATAAGAATAGTGTTGGTAGTGTACCGAGACCAAATGCCAACATAATAAGGCCACCTTGTAGGGTGTCTTGACTACTTAGCGCAAATACCAGCATCGCATAAACCATTCCACAAGGAAGCCAACCCCATAGTGTTCCAAGCATAAAAGCATGTGGGTATGTTTTAACCGGTAGTAATTTGTTGCCAAGTGGTTGGATGTATCGCCACAGGTAACTTCCAGCAGTTTCCAACACACTCAAGAGTTTCCACCAACCTGCAATATATAAACCCAATAAAACCATGAATACACCACTTAGCATACCACCTATGTTTTGTGCATTTTGGTTAAAATATTCGCTACTGGACTCGCCGATACTGGCGACTAATAATCCGGCAATAACATAACTGCTTAGTCGACCGATATTATAAAAGAGAATAAAGCTGAGGGTTCTTATCTTATTTTTATTGAGATTAGGTTCTAATCCCATACTGAGGGTACCGACTATTCCTCCGCACATGCCAACACAATGTACTGAACCAAGTAGCCCGGTAATGAATGCTGCGAGTAGAGTTATTTCATTACTCATGTAGACAATTATTTTGGTGCTAATTCAATTTTATTTTGACCAGGATGGATAAGCTCAGAACTGAGTCGCCAGTCTTCAGTATGAAGTTGAACATACCATTTACCTGGAATTAGTTTCTCAATAAGACCATGGTAATTATTATTAGGTGTTAATAACAGCGTTACATGCTGATCATGATTAGCACGAGTAGCATGTAACATACTAAGACTAATGCTTTCAGGTAATGTAATTTTATTTCCATCGAGTTTGACAGAGACAGTGCCATTTTCAAGGCTGAATTCAAATTGTGCATTTAGCCCTAACTTTTTTGCTTCAATATCACGTTCAAGCACTAAGTTAATTTGTTTGCCATAACGATAGTAATCATCATTCACTAAACCATCATCGGTTGTTATAGCAAGGTAAATCATAGAAATTCCACCCAATACAGCACTGAGGGGAATTAGAATAAGCATCCAAACTAGAGGTTGGTGGTACCATATAGTACTTCTTGCAAGCATATTCATTAACGGCGACCTGATGGTCCGAGGAAGCGAGTAGCTTCATTAATAATAATATCTGGGTTATCGATAGAAATAACCGAGATGTTAATTTCAGTACTGCGTTTTTTAAGATCATAAGGGTCAACCTGAAGTCGTAGAGGAACATCTCGTACTTCACCTGATGCGATCTTCACCGTATCTGATTTGATAATAATTTTCATACCCTCAATACCTGATGCACTGATCTTGTAGTTATGAGATTTTTCATCTTTATTGATGATTTGTAATGAGTAGGTATTTTCAATAAGCCCCATATCTGTTTCGTTAAATAAACGAGTACGATCACGAATAATGCCGACTTCTAGTGGTATACGTGTCGCAATAGCGTAACCAAGAGTTACAATCATTAAAATCAGTGCAACGGCATAAACCATAATCCGTGGGCGGAAGAGGCTAACAGATTTTCCTTGAAGAGCATTTTCAGTGGTATAGCGAATTAAACCACGATCATAGTTCATTTTGTCCATTACACTGTCACAGACATCAATACAAGCTGAACAAGCGATACATTGGTACTGCAGACCATCGCGAATGTCGATGCCAGTAGGGCAGACCTGCACGCAGAGAGTACAGTCAATACAGGAACCTAAGCCTTTTGATGAAGGAACATCATCTTTCTTACGAGATCCTCTTGGTTCACCACGTTTTTCATCGTATGAAATAATAAGCGTATTATTATCAAACATGGCACTTTGGAAACGTGCATAAGGGCACATGTAGATACAAACTTGTTCGCGCATAAAGCCAGCATTACCCCAAGTCGCAAAGCTATAAAAAATAATCCAGAACCATTCCCATGGGCCAAGTGATAATTCCAGAATACGTGAAGCAAGTTCATCGATAGGGGTGAAGTAACCAACGAAAGTAAAACCGGTATAAGCGGCAAGCGCCAACCATAGAAAATGTTTAGTGGCTTTTATTCTTATCTTGTATGCATTCCATGGCATTTTATCGAGTTTAATTTGCTTAGGACGATCACCTTCAACCTTACGGGCGATCCACATAAACAATTCTGTCCAAACTGTTTGTGGGCAGGCATAGCCACACCAGAGTCGACCTGCAATAGCGGTGAAAAAGAACAGCGCAAAAGAGGCGATAATCAATAGAACGGCAAAATAGAAGAAATCTTGTGGCCAGAAGGTCAGACCAAAGATATGGAATTTACGATTGGGCAAATCAAAAAGAACGGCTTGTCGGTCTGCCCATTCTAACCAGGGAACAATGTAGTAAATTCCCAGCAGTATTAAAACACCGATACTGCGCCACATTGCAAATAACCCAGTTACCGCACGTGGATATATTTTGGCATCACTCGCAGTGATAGCGTCAGATTTGTTGATTTTCGGGGATTTATTAGTAGCCATTACATCACAGTTCTTTATTCATAGTCAGAAAACTCCTCTTTGCTGGAAGCAAAGAGGAGAGTGAGTATCGGCAGAATGTTGAATTAGTTTTATTTAGGCGCACAAGGCTTGCGGAAGAAACATGTCATTGCGCAAGACGTTGTTGTTAATAACCAGAATAAAAAGAACCCAACAGAGTAAGCACCAAGTCGGCTTGTATCAGCAAAACGCGTTTCCTGAAGTAGCACGTCTGGATCAAAGGCGGTAAAGAACAGTATGGTGGCAAGACCTGCTGTGAGAAATGCTGGCCAGAGAACAGAAACGGTCTTCTGACAAGTTGGTAGTGCTTCATCTGCCACTGTAACTCTCCATACTATTTTATAATGCCCTCAATCTTACTATAGGTTTACTCCTTTCCGCCAGCCGACAAGCTGTAAACATAGGCTGTCAGCACGTGGATTTTACCTTTATCAAGAAAATCTTTGTGTGCAGGCATCTTGCCACTACGTCCCTCTGCGATAGATGCCATAACGGCGCGTTGTGACGCGCCGTAAAGCCATGTCTTATCAGTCAGATTTGGAGCGCCAAGTGCTTGATTACCTTTAGCATCTACAGAGTGACAGGCGACACAAAGTTGAGAAAATTTCTCTTTACCGGCAGCAACCGCAGTTGGGTTTGTTTCACGTCCAGCCAAGCTAAGAATATACTCAGATACATTGAAAACACCATCATTACCAAGTATCTGGCCCCAAGCAGGCATAGCACCATTACGACCATGTGTGATACTGGCTTTGATATTTTCAGGCTTGCCGCCGTATAACCAGTCATTATCTGTCAGGTTAGGGAAGCCATGCGAACCACCCGCATCAGAACCATGACAAATAGCACAGTAGTTATTGAAAATACGTCGTCCTGTTTTAATGGCGTCTTCATCTTGAGACAAACTGATAATATCTTTTTCTAAATAAGCCGCATAGATAGGACCAAAGG